>CAYTTD010000294.1:0-3208 GCA_964440595.1 uncultured Gaiellales bacterium | reverse complement strand
GATCCTGAACACTTCTGACACGCCACATTCCGGATCGAGAGTCACAGAAGCATCTGGCTTATGAGGGGTGTTCGTGCATGCAAAGCAAGCACGAACACCCAAGTCGACTTCCGCCCAATACGGCGGAAGTAAAGAACAGAATCAGCATGGGTTAGCAATTGTTTGAACGACCACTTGAAACCGCCACCGTTAGAACGGAGTTGGGGAATCGTTCCAGAGCCTCTCGAAAAGATCCCATCGCTGGATCTCACACCCATTCGTACGCGCGAGATCAATAGACACTCTCTTGCCATCTATCATTCCCCTGATCTGCGCACGGCGGGCATCGCCATACTGCTCCGTGCACGCCTGGTTCGGGTCAGGCTTTTCGAAGAACACCTCAGGTGATGCCGCAATTGAAACGCATGTCAATGACGACTTTTCCTCGTCACCCTCAACACACGAGATCTTCTTCAGCGATTTCTTACCGTTCACATCAAACAGGGTCACGTCGAGATCAACATCAACTGGTTCGATCTTCTTCTGGCTACCCTGATCGTCATCGGTACCCTTTGGCTCTGATCCGTCAGGGTCAGTAGATGTAACCTTCTTTGATTTTCCAGTTCCGCTACTGCTCTGCTTGTCGCCGTCACTTGAGCCACAGCCAACGAGCAGTAACGATGCAGCAACCACAGAGATGACCAAAGTTATTGGCCAGGCGAACCGACTTGTTTTCAACATAGAAGAACTACCCCTTGACGCCACCAGCTGTAAGGCCGGCAACAATTCGCTTCTGGAAAGCAAGCACCATGATGATCAACGGCACCATTACCACGATACTGGCGGCACTGATTGAGCCAACAGGCACTTCATAGCTTGACTTACCCTGAAAGAACGCAATTACAACAGGCACTGTTCGAGAACTCTCAGTTGCCGAAAACGATACTGCAAACAGAAACTCGTTCCACGCCGCAATAAACACGAGGATTGCCGCCGTAAACACGCCTGGCGCGGCAAGCGGCAACATCACCGTTCGAAAAGCCTGGAACGGTGTTGCGCCGTCGATTGCAGCAGCCTGTTCCAGATCGCGGGGCAGCTCCCTGAAGAACGCTGTCATGATCCATATTGCCATCGGCAGCGCGAAGGTCACGCATGGAATGATCAAACCGATCTTCGTGTCGAAAAGCCCTGCAGACCTCCACATCTGAAACAGGGGACCAATGATGCTGATCGCCGGAAACATCGAGATGCTAAGCGAGAAGAAGAGTATTGCCTGCTTGCCAGGCACATCGAGGCGCGCGAGTGCATACCCGGCACATCCTCCAACGATCATCGCAAACGTGGTTGCAATTCCTGCAACGATAACGCTGTTGATGAAGCCCGATATAAATTCGGGGTTCTTCAGCACGTCAACGTAGTTTGTGATGTTGAAGGTGCTTGGCAGCAGCTTTCCGGTTGGGTTTGGATCCAGCGAAAGGCGAATCAGCCAGAACACGGGAAAGAGGCAGTACGCAATCAACACGCCAACAAAAACTCTTTGCGCCCAAATGTTGTCAAGAAGAGATTCAAGAGTCTTCTTTGCCGGCTGAGCTGGTGCACTTGCGTAGCTACCGCGGGCGCTGATCGGAGCATTCATTGTTGATGCTGAAGCTGTCATGTTAGTGGGCTCCTTCTTCGCCGCGCGGGTTTGCTCCCAGAACTTTTGTAAAGAACACAGCGATCGCAAATACCATCGCAAATATCAGAACGCTCATCGCCGAACCCAGCCCCATGTTGAGTCGCCCGATCAGGTGAGAGTAAGCGAGCATGCTGACGGTTTCAGTCTCGTTTGCACCGCCCGTCATTACGTAAGCCAGGTCAAACATGCGGAATGAATCGAGGGTGCGGAACAGCAGTGCAACAAGAATCGCTGGCTTTAGAGCAGGCAGAGTAATCGCGCGAAACTTGGTCCACGTGCTGGCACCATCAACGTCTGCAGCTTCATACTGCTCGGCATCAATTGATTGAAGGCCCGCCAAAAGAAGCAGCGCAATGAAAGGCGCTGTCTTCCAGACATCCGCAAACACCATGGCGCCCATCGCCGTATAGCGCCCGCAGAGCATGCACCCCTCCTCTGCCACGATTCCAAACATGCTCTGAAGAAGGTTAAGTGTCAGATCGGGAGTAAACACCCACTTCCATGCAAGCGCAGTGACAACGGTGATGGTTGCCCAGGGAAGCAGGATTGCCATTCGAACGATGCCGGTCATGTTTCCGAGTGAGCGGTTCATGATCAGAGCGAGCAGAAGACCAATTACAAACTCGATACCAACGCTCGTCACCGTAAACACAACCGTCGTTTTGACTGTCGTCCACCAGTGGGCCGACGTGAGGATTCGCGCATAGTTTTCAAAGCCAACGAACTCGGTCGCCTTTGGCACCTTGATGTTGTAGTTGAGCATGCTCATCCAAATGGCGTTCAGCACCGGATACACAGCAACGACCATCATCATCAGGAGCGCCGGCGCGACCATGATCATTCCGAGCTTCTTCTCGTCGAGGCTCTTCTTGACCGGCTGCGCTGGCAGCGCCGCCACGTAGGGCGAGTAAGCAACTACAGGAGGGCGACTAGCCATCAGATCTCTGCCTTTCCGTCGAGTGCGGCCTGAATGCTCTCGTGCATTCGCTTTGCTGCTTCTGCAGGTTCGGCGCGTCCGGACGCAACCTCGTTCGAGTTTTTGTATATCGAATAGGTCACATCGGTGTAGTAAGGAGTTATCGGCCTTGAATAAGCTGTCTCGAGCGCTTCGCGCGCGGTCTTCAAATATTTGACCTTTCTGAGGGCTTCCTCATCTTCATACGGAGCCTCCTGAGCAGGCAGCTCTCCCTTGACGAGGATGCGTTCCTTCATCACCTCATAGCTGGTCAGACACTTGATTGCCTCCCAAGATTCTTCAGGGACATCCGAGTATGCACTTATTGCAAGGTTTGACCCGCCCAGTACGCCCGCAGGTTGCTTTCCTTCAAAGCCTGGCAAAGGAACGACATCGAACTTGCCAATGATCTTTGATCCGGGGCCACTCGCAAGCGGATAAACGTATGGCCAGTTACGCAGGAAGATCGCCTTGCCCTGCTGATACATCTGGCGACTTTCTTCCTCATGAAAGGTAGTGACCTGCTTAGGCGTTATGCCCTCCTCAAAGAGCATCTGCATGAACTCAAGGCCCTTGACAACGCCATCGCCTTCGTT
>CAYTTD010000293.1:0-3215 GCA_964440595.1 uncultured Gaiellales bacterium | reverse complement strand
CGTTATCGGGAGGATCAGTCTCCTGGGATTTTTGCCGGGCAGCGGTTAAATTCATACGTGCGTAGTAATTATCCACTTGCCCGTCGGACATCATCTGAAAACGTCAGTTTGAGAACGTGTGACGTCCGGTACGTTTCCGTATCATGCAATCTGTTATGCCATCTTCACTACAACCGTTAAAGCGCATTCCTGGTATTCATCTGGCATTGATGCTGTTGACACTACTCCTGGCGCCTACTGCGTCTTGTGCCGCGACTTCAATTACTGCCAACGTCGGCGCCACGCGAATCAACTATGGCGAATCGATGACGATCTCTGGCAATGCACAGCCCGTAGGCGCGTCAGAGACACTTACGCTTGAGAGATCACTGCAGGGCGGCGATTGGCAGCCGATCAAAACTGTAGTGACAGATGCCGCAACTGGTGCCTGGTCCGCAGCTGATGAACCTCCAGGAAGCGCCCAGTATCGGGCAAAGAGCGCTGACGGTTTGGTTTTCTCTGCCCCCACTGCCGTAGGTGTTGCGCCCAAGGTAACCCTTTCGGTCGCAGGCACACCAAGACCGTTTGTCGGTGCCCGGGTTCAGATCTCCGTTGAGCCTGCGACCTTTGAGGGAGAATTGACGGTTTCAACGAATGGTCCGTCAGGGGTTGAAAGCGTAAGCGCAAATGCCTCACAGGGAAGAGCAACAGTCACGGCGCCGACCAACGGTGTGGGGTGGTACACCGTGTCGGTTGCGTCAAGAACCGATGTGAGCTTTGCAGCAGTCGGAGCAAGTACGTCCGTGAAAGTTCGCGGCAGACATTTTAA
Source organism: uncultured Gaiellales bacterium (assembly GCA_964440595.1). GTDB lineage: Bacteria > Actinomycetota > Thermoleophilia > Gaiellales > SKUG01 > CAYTTD01. Next base: position 2,407 of record CAYTTD010000293.1, on the reverse strand, counting down.
GAAAGGATCAAGAGGCCCTGACGTTGCAGCTCTGATGAGGCGCCTCGATGAGCTTGGATTTCTACTGCCCGGTGACGGCGGCCGCTACACCTTTGCTGCGAGTGAGGTGACCCTGGCATTTCAGAAGGCGTATGACCTGCCGACAAATTACCGGTGGGGCAGCCGCGAGTGGAAGAAGATAACGACCCTCAAATCGGGCCCTGAAAAGCGGTACATAACTACGGGCACGCACATCGAAGTCGACAAGAGCAGGCAGATCATGCTTTTTGTGGAGGAGAACGAGATTACAGGCATCATTGCCGTGTCAACCGGGCGCACTGGCAACACTCCGGTTGGACGCTTCAGGATCATCAGCCGGGGCGATCGCCCCCTTTACAGGTACATGGGCTTCATTGGCCAGTATGGCTTTCACGGGTACGACAGCGTGCCTCCGTGGCCAGCCAGCCACGGCTGCGTGCGTGAGCCAAACTGGGCAGCTGACTGGACCTGGCAGCGAACACCAATCGGAACTCGCGTCTACATCTATCGCTGATTAGCGGATGCCGCTCGCCGAAGTCTACTCACCAAACGTAAAGGTGATCTTGCGCCCGCCAGATGCTTTGCACTTGCCATTGCCGACGTAACCATCCCAGGTTACGCCACAACGAAACACGCCGACCTTGCATCCACTCGCGGTGTAGCAAGGCGACTCTTCCCCGCCCTTCTTCCACCAGGCAATAACCGTCTTTTTTGCAACCTTGCATGACACCTTCGTGGCGTTTGCTGTTGTGAAGTTGCCGTAATTGATTGCGCAAGTCCGTTGCGTTGTTGCACCCAGAGCCAGGCCCGCTGATACGGATACACCTGCCACGACAGCAACGAAAAAGATGATGATTTTTTGCATCTCCAGATAACCTCCGCAGCCATTATAGATGCGGTTGCGGCGATAATTGGACCGCGAATTTGCGTAACGCACAGAGATTGGCAGTTTTGTCGCAAGCAACGAAAACCCCCGGATATTCGATAACCCGATGGTACGTATTATTTTGCTAAGGGACAAGGCGGGATTCACAATGTCAATCACTGGTGCGATCGGGCGACTGCCCAAGCTCAACAATTTGCACATCTCTGAGCTGGATCAGTTTGCAGGCAGAACACTTCGTTCATTCGATAAAGGCGCATTTGAGCTCCGGTTTGCATGGGCTCCCGGCCGCCGGATGACTGGCACGCTTGATGCAGGTGAGTCTGCAAAGCTCTCCAAGGCAGTACAACGGTTTGTCGGTGGGCACCCACCAATTGGAGATGAGATCGTACCCAGCGGCACATGGTGTGACGCCTGGACCGCAGGCGAGAGCTTTACTCAGGTTGACATGTCATCCCAGTTTGGTCGCAGCGCAGCTCGTACAGAACGATTCATTGCCAATGATGCCCCGCAGGGGTGGAAAGAATTTCTTGGTGAGGTCGATTCGACGTTTTATGGTGCAGATGATCTCAGGCGTGAATTCTTTCACCCTACATACAAGACCTGGCTGCCTTACTAGCGTCTCTGGCAAAATCTGATCGCGCACACCTTTGAGGGCAACCCTTGCTGCCAAAAAGGGCCAAAACGCACGCTAAATTCGATCGATCCTTCAAATCCATGGATTAATCGCATGATCGTGGCTTGACCTCGCGGGAACTTGAATCTGGTCAGGCGAAATAACCAGATGCCATCGAAGGATCAAACATGCAAGTAAATGCTGCCACACCGACTGCGAGCAACCCAGCTGACTTCGTAAACAGGATTCTCGTCGAATACAGGTTCAACAAGAACAATGATCCATCAAAGGAATGGGAGTGGGAGTCGAAGTTCTTCGCTGGCGCATCCGCTCCGTTTACGGATAAGCTAATCGCAGACGTCGAAAAGTACTCTCGCGATCGCGCTTTGAAGGATTCAGAGCTCAAACAGTATCGCGATGATCACTTTACCGTTGACAACATGATCAAAGTAGTTCGCGGCTCGTTTGAAGACGCCTTGGCGGCTGCCTCAGCCGTGGCCAAGAACCACGTCAAGTTTCCAAATGGCAAGTCGTACAACCAGGATCAAGCCGTGATAGATGCCGGCAATGGAAAGTGGTTTATTGCTAGCCTTTCGACCAAATCGTTGCGACCAGAAACTGCCAGCCCAACTTTTCCAGATCTCAGCTGGGCTGTTGGACTCACCGACCGACTCGACTCGTTCAAACCATTTGGATCACCTATAGACAGCTTCGAGATTGGCCCCACCGATCCTGCCGTGAAGGCACTTGTAGGAGCCAAGGGTTGGTTCGACCTGAGGCAAGGATCATCCTCCATGCTGATTGAGGCCTGAGCCCCCCAGACCTCCCATTAACGCACAACCTAGCTGTAACGCACTATTGGTTGGCCTAGCGCCTTCGAGTACCCATTA
>CAYTTD010000292.1:0-3234 GCA_964440595.1 uncultured Gaiellales bacterium | reverse complement strand
TCTTTCGAGTGCGATTGCCACGCGCTGCTCGTCTGTGCTCGCCTCTTTGAAACCAACATAGATGCGCGTAGGATCAGAAGCTGGCCTCCCCGTAACAGCCGCGATCTCATCCGCCGACGCAGCGTCTGTAATAAATCTTCTTCCCGAAGATCCGAGTCTGTTCCATGCCTCGTCAGCATTGGATCTGGAGAGCTTCTGAACACTTGATTTGCCCCTTGCGAGCCGTGCTTCAACTGCGGATTTTGCAACCAAAGGATCTAACGATTCAGCTAGCTTGGAAGCGCCCTCGAGATGGCCGCGGGCCGCCTTCAAAGCGGTCGGTACCGACGGAAGCCTTCCGGTTAATTTTAACGCTGCCAATCCAATACCAACGCCAAGTACAGCCTCTGCAGTCACTGCAGCGCCTCGGGATCCTGGAAGGATTGCATCGAGTCTTCCTGTTAGGTCAAGACCATGTCTTGAGGTGATCTGTGCCGTACCAAGTGCGAGTCCGGTAGCACCTGTAACCGCGGCGGCTGTTCCCAGAAGTGCGGCTGTCCAGGGAGACACTCGTCCGGCCGCCTTGGCTGCAAGCACGCCACCGACTCCTGCGGTGGTAACAAGCCCCGCTGCAATCAACGGTTCATCAGAGACTGATGAGATGGGGCCATGAAGCGCGTAACCAGCCGCAAATCCGGTTGCTGCCATCGTGGCCGTCATCGCCAGTTGGGTCAGTGGTGCGCGCTTGAAACTGGAAGGCAACATGCTGCCAAGTGCGGCAAATGCAGCTACGCCCGCGCCCACAGAAGTTGGTCCAACAACTCCGCTTTTTTCAGCCCCGATAACCGTCACTATTGATTCCCCGCCTAATTAACATTCAGAAAAATCTGCCCCTGCAGCATTCGTGTACCGCAATCGTTGTATCGGACTTGCAACGAAAATCAGTTGCACCTTCATTGCAACCGACGGGTAAAACTACTCGACGCAGCCTCCTCTGCTAACATGATTTCCTGATGAGGTACCTTCCGTTAGCTCCCGATGATGAAAAAGTGATGCTTGATGCCGTTGGAGTCAATGCTATTGACGATCTTTTTGAAGTAATACCAGACGGCATCCGGGCAGCATGCACACCAGACGTTCCCACCGGTGTAAGTGATCCAGAACTCCACTCTCTGGCCGGTCACCTGGCGTCACTTAATACCGACGCGACTACCGAGACCTGTTTCATGGGATTTGGTACATATGACCACTTCGTCCCCGACGTCTGCAAAACCATTCCTTCACGCAGTGAATTTCAGACTGCGTATACGCCATATCAGCCTGAGATCTCACAAGGAACTCTCCAGGCAATATTCGAGTACCAGACCTGTGTAAGTGAGCTGACTGGTCTTCCCGTGTCAAATGCGTCACTCTACGATGGATCTACAGCGGTCGCAGAGGCTGTACAGGTTGCTGTGCAGGTGCTACGCAAGTCGCACGTCGTTCTTGTTGGAACTATTCATCCGCATAGTCGGGAAGTGATTGAGACACTCTCAGATGGTTACGGCACAAAAATAACCATCGTTCCCTACGATGAGACCACTGGAACAGTTCGGGTCGCAGACGTTGAAGCTGCTGTACAGAGCGACACGGTGGCAGTTGTCGTTCAACAACCAAATGTCTTTGGTTTGCTTGAGGATGCACCTGCCATCTGTTCCGTGGCCAAAGAGGCAGGTGCTGCGGCGATCGTCTCGTGTGATCCGATTTCACTTGGATTCCTGGAGGCCCCTGGTGCATATGGCGCCGACATTGTTGTTGGTGATGGGCAGGCGCTTGGAACTGGTCTCAACTTTGGTGGGCCATCGTTCGGGTTCTTCGCAGCCGATCAAAAGTACCTGAGGCGATTGCCGGGACGCATCGTAGGAGAGACGACAGATTCAGACGGGCGACGCGGGTGGGTGTTGACGCTTCAAACGCGAGAGCAGCATATTCGTCGGGAAAAGGCGACCTCCAACATCTGTACAAACCAGGCTTTATGTGCGCTAACAGGTCTTGTTTATCTCACCTGGTTGGGGGCTTCTGGCCTGCAAGAGCTTGCCCAGGTGATCCTGTCCAGAATGGATCTGCTAAGGCGTGAGATCCGTGGTGCTATCGGCATCACAGAGGTATACGAGGGTAGTGCATTCAAGGAGCTTCTTGTGAGTGTTGATGCGCCCGTTCATGAAGTTGTTGCCCATGTCCGTAAACACGAGGCGATAAATCCGGGTGTGGTTGTCGAAGACCATCTTCTTATAGCCGTGACTGAAAAGAGGACGGACGATGAGATAAAAAGGCTGGTGCGAGCCCTGCAGGCAGCAGTGGCTGAAATTGGAGGGGGTCGGTAATGCCAACAGCGACTCTTACATCTGCTGATACGGTAGCGAATATGGAACAAGCAAGTGGAGGGGCACAGGTCGAAGGTCCCGAATCATCCAAGCGTGCAGAGTGGCCTACACTTTGGGAGATTTCTGTACCCGGTCGTCGTGCGTGGTCGCTACCAGCGCGTTCTGCCGAGTATGACGAATCTGCGATGCGCTCGTCAGTTCCAGCGAATCTGCTTCGCAAGGCTGAACCAGGGTTGCCGGCGGTTTCGGAGCCCGAGCTTGTGCGACACTTCACGCGCCTTTCGACTCGCAATCACAACATTGATAGTGGTTTCTATCCGCTGGGTTCTTGCACGATGAAGTACAACCCAAAGATCAATGAACGCATTGCGGGGCTTCCGGGATTTTCTGAGCTGCATCCAATGCAGGTGACTGAGGCAACCCAAGGCGCTCTGAAAATAATGTGGGATCTTGAGCGCTGGTTGGCAGAACTTGCCGGGCTCTCGGCCGTAACTTTGGTGCCCGCAGCCGGTGCCCATGGAGAGCTTGCCGGACTCCTCATCATGCGCGCATGGCATAGGAAGCGCGTTGAATCAGGAAAGATCGACGCCATACCCGAGTACATACTTACGCCTGACACTGCGCACGGCACAAACCCAGCCTCAGTGACTATGGCGGGATTCAAGGTACTCTCAATTCCAACTGATGCCCGCGGCAACATGAGCGTTGAAGCTGTACGGGAAGCGGTCGAAAGTAATCCCGTTGCTGGACTCATGCTTACCAACCCCAATACCCTTGGTCTTTATGAAGAGAACATTGGCGAGATTGCCGACCTGGTTCATGCCACAGGGGGGCTCCTGTATTACGACGGAGCAAATTACAACGCCATTATGGGGCGTGCACGTCCGGGTGA
>CAYTTD010000291.1:0-3243 GCA_964440595.1 uncultured Gaiellales bacterium | reverse complement strand
AGTGACGCCGCCGCAGCGATATCAGCGATCAGCGTTCGAGTGACCGACAAAGCGGTTTTTGAATGGACCAGAAAGAGGCCCCTTAGGGTTGCTGCGGACAAGCTAGCAATCACGGCCATGTGGTGTTCATACATTTTGAGCAAAATAGGAGCAGCCCGAGCACAGGAAATCAGCCTGATAGGCGATGACAATGTCTATGAAACATACCCCGCTGGCGCACTTGCCGCTTGGCAAAAGTTGAACCCGCGTTGGAGTTACCCACACAAATATAGAGCGGATGCGGCCGCCAGAAATAGTCTTGTTGATGCGCTGTGTGAATTAAGCGAATTCAGTTGGCTTGGGGAGGCCGTTAACAACGTTGCTGCGCAGCGTTGTAGGGATTCCATTGATGCGTTGGATTCAGCCATATGCGCCGTTATCGCAAGATTGGCAGCACATAGACAGACAATATATCCAGAACCTGGTACGCAGGTACAGGCAGCGTCAAGGGAGGGGTGGATCCACATTCCTGACTGTCGCTAAGAGATGATCACATCGCGAGGCAGCTTGCCTGAGCCAACGACCGCCCTCCGGTAACCATCCAGAATGAACCGACCCTACTACCCAATCGTTGGCAGCCGCGCGCCACCAAACACCACCTTGAACGTCGCCTGCAGCAGCGGCAGCAGCGCGCTCTCAACACCGTGTTCAGCGTAGATATCAAGCAGCTCGTTGAAGTACCAGTGTTGCCCGTCGCGACCGGTCTTGAAGCGCTCCCAATTCTCAGCGTCAAGCAGCTGCTCGTCACGGGCAACGCGCAGGAGGTTGTAGGTCTTGTCTGCGACTGACACTCGCAGGACGTCTTCATCGGTTGTCTCGCGCAGGTGGGCGAGGTAGCGGCGCTTGCGAATCCACCAGTCCTCCTTGGCGTCAGGGTCTACCACGAGGCTGTCGCTGCACCCCTCGACAATGCGCGCCACTCTCTCTCCGTACCTCTCCTGAATCTCCTGCAGCTTGGCAGCGCCGCCGGCGTCTTCTGCAACGTCATGAAGCAGGGCAGCGATGGCGAGATCCTCGTCGCCTCCGTCTTCAAGCACGAGGGAAGCAACACCAATCAGGTGCGCCATCACCGGAATGCTTGAGCCCTTGGCAGTGTCAGGATGATGCCGCTGCGCGAATGCCGCGCCATCAAGAAACTTATCTGTAAGCATCATGGGGAGTGCATTGCCGGATAGGGGATTTTCTACACACGGGCGGCGGGGGGTCGGGTGACGGGCGCCGTGCGATGCGCCTGGGGACCAGTGCGCTGTCCCAAATTTGACACGCACCGCCACCCCCTCTCCGCCCCCATCAATTTTTGAACGCTTTCCCTCCTCCCACGCGACCTATTCACTAGCGACAAGCAACGACAAAGCGGTGAGGGGACCATGGCGGAAAGATTTGACAAGAACTACTATCAGAGGCTTGGCCTGGGGCCAGAGGATGCCGAGCTCATAGACGCCTTTCGAATGATTCTGCCGGAGCTTCCTCCTAATCCGTGGAGCACGGCAGATAACGCCGACGGAGACAGCGCTGGCACAGGCTCCGAGATCGACGACGAGGCGGATGACGCATACGCAACGGGCGCAACGCAAGACCCCAGTCAACGCGAGCCGGACTCCATGCTGATTGCCGGTGGTCTTTCGAACGTAGTGCAGTTGCAGGCAACGCGACGCGTGCTGGTGATGAGCGACATCCACGGCAACCTTGCGGCGCTCGAGGCGGTGCTCGCGCGTGCAGATGAGCTGGGCGTGGTGGATGCGTGGTGCCTGGGTGACGTGCTCGGCTACGGCCCGTTCCCGCACGAGTGTCAACGCCTTGTTGAGGAGAGGTGCAGCATCATCCTTGCGGGCAACCACGATCTCGCGGTGTTCAATGGTCGCGGGCTCAAGTGGTTCAACGACGGCGCAGCGGCCGGGGTCAGGTACTCGCGCGAGCAGGTGTTCAAGGAAGGCACGGCAGCAGGTGCACGTGCAGGTCGTTGGCCGAGCGACGTTCGCCTTGCGGGCGGCGAGATCGTACTGGCGCATGGCGCGCCGTCGCCGTTTGATCCGGTGAACGACTATGCGTTCGCGTACGTTGCGCCTGAAGACATCCTCACGGTTTGCGACAAGGCTCGCCTGGTGCTGGTCGGCCACCACCACGTGCCAATGTGCGCCGTGCAGGGAGGCTTGGATCCAGAAGAGCCCAAGAGCGCCAAAATCGCCGAAGCTCCCCTCACAGTATTCGAGAGTGAGGATGGACAGAAGATCACGTTCGACAACTCCATGCGGGTCGTGGCAAACCCGGGCTCGGTTGGCCAACCACGCGACGGCGACCCTCGCGCCCACTTTGCCATCGTCACGCTTGCGGGCACCGGCGAGCCAATCGCCTTCGAGTGGCATCGCGTTGACTACGACATCGAGGCAACGGTATCCGCCATGCGCAAGACCAGGCTCCCCGGCTGGCTGGCCGACAGGCTGAGGAGGGGCGAATGAGATCGGGCGAACCTGAGCGTCGCTTCCATGGCAGTGGCCGGCGGATGCTCGGCAGCTTCTTCACACTCTCACCGACGGAGGCGGAGGCAACTCCCGCATTCAACTACCTCAGGGTCACCTTTCTCTTTGCTATCTGTGTAATCGCATACCAGCTCACGATGAGCTTCTGGCTGTTCGTCACGCTGTGGGCGTGGTTTCTTGTGCCGATCAGGCATGCCGAGCGGGTGAGGGTGCGGGAAAGTAGTCAGAGCAAGAAACGTCAACACAAGCCACGATAGCCACTTTGGTTCCAACTCATCAAAATGAGGTACAACGCCTGGTGATGGCACAACCTCCGCGCCCACCTAAACTGACTCACAACTAAGCCGCGACAGTCGAATCACTACGCACAGAGCGAGGAAAGATCGACGCCCACGACGCACTGCTCACCTCGACCAACTTGAGGAGTGAAGACCTTGTCGGATCCAACCTGGTTGACGTGCGCCTTGCAAAGATCGATGCTCCTGGCACTGACGCACGCAGTTCAACCTGGCTGCGCTGCGAGCTCACAGAGTGTCGGCTCTCCGGCATTCAACTTGTCGAGTGCAACCTCCGAGACATCACGATCAAAGGCACCAGGCTCGACCTTGCCAACCTGCGCTTCTCCACTTTCAAGCGCGTGCTATTCCAAGACTGCACCCTGACCGAAACCGACTTCAACAATGCAGAGTTGCACGACGTAGCTTTCATCGGGTGCACACTTGATCGG
>CAYTTD010000290.1:0-3252 GCA_964440595.1 uncultured Gaiellales bacterium | reverse complement strand
AGTACGCAACACAGGCATGGTCGTTGAGGTGCTTGGCGACAAGCGAGATGAGCGTAACTTCCTGAGGGGGCTTCTTGCAGAGCGCGGCATCTACGGACCACCACCTCCACATGGATCCAAACTCGATGATTTCCCACGCGCTGTTCAGCAGGAGATTGAGCATTATGAGAGTGAGAAGTTCTCGAGTGCGATTCCAGAGTCGATGGTGCAGGGGCGCACTGACCTGCGAAGCACGCTATGCGTGACGATTGACCCGGTGGGTGCACGTGATCACGATGATGCTGTTTGCCTGATGTCACCTGATGAGACCGATAGCGGTAATTGCGCGAGCCATATTCTGTGGGTTCACATTGCTGACGTTTCAGCTTTTGTCAGGCCCGGCAGCGCTCTCGACATCGAAGCGTATGACCGCGCGATGAGCGTTTACGTGCCCGGCATGGTAGTGCCGATGCTGCCTGAAAGATTGAGTAGCGATCTGTGCAGCTTGCTGCCTGGTAGAGATCGCCTCTGCTTCAGCGTTCGACTGGCACTTTCAGATGCGGCAGAAGTGGTTGGTGTTCGATTTGCCCGCACCATCATCAGGAGCGCGGCTCGCCTGCACTACGATCAGGTTGACGGAATAATCTCTGACGGCAGCGCCACTGCATCACCTGCAATAGACCAGATGCTGAATGAGTTGAACGACCTGACTAACCTGATGCGCAAGAGGCGGATGGATGCCGGAGCCCTCGACTTGGCACTTCCGGAAGTCGAGTTCGAGCTGGATGACGACAGAAGAATTGTTGGCGCTTCACTGTCGCACGAGTCCGCGTCACATCGACTGATCGAGGAGTGCATGCTTGCGGCAAACCTTGCAGTTGGCAGCCGACTCGCGAAGGCGACGGCGCCCGGTTTGTGGCGTTTGCATCCAGACCCTGACCCAGCAGCAATCGAACGACTGCTCGACGAGTATGCAGCCCTTGGAGTCCCGACACCGGCAATGCCGGATGACTGCACTGCCGCAGAGGCATCGCGCGTCGCAGGCCGCGCCGTGAAGATGGCCCAGATCTTTGCAAATCAACGCGGACGCGGCTCGGCGTCATTACCCCAACGATGTCTGCGTGCACTGCAGCAGGCATCTTACTCCCCAAAGCCGGGCGTACACTCCGGCCTTGCGATGGAGAACTATGCACACTTCACATCCCCGATTCGCCGCTACCCCGATCTGGTGAATCATCGATCACTGCTCAACCTGATTGGCGCCGACGACGCGCCACCGGCCTCTGTCGATCTCGATGAGGTGGCAACACACACGTCGTTTGTCGAGCGCGAGCTGATCAGCGTCGAGCGGGATGCTGATCGAATGGTTCTCGGGATGCTGCTTAGACGCCGCCTGGATCAGGATCTGCGTAATGGAACGCCAACAAGGTGGCAGGGCGAGATCACCGGTTTTTCCGGCGCAGGGTGCTTTGTTCGCTTTGGCGAGATCTGGGAGGGGTTCATCCCGGCACGCACGATAAGCAAAGGTGAGAGGTTCGAGGTTGATGAGCGACGCATCGCGCTCGTAGGCACAGCATCCGGAACAAGGATCACGCTGGGAGATCGCGTGAACGTGATAGTGCATAACGTACGCCAGCACGACGGCCGCGTGGATCTGCGACTTGCCAGAAAGGCTGATTAGTTTAGGTTTTCTGCGCGTGGAAATAGGTGGACAACGTCCGATCCAGAAGATATCGTGGGGTAGAACTGATTCTCAGTAAGGTGACTCTCGATTAGTTCACCGGAATGCTCCACGGTTCGCCGTCTTCGCACGGTAATCGTTTAAATGGCTCGGCTTTGACCGAGCCATTTTTTCTTTCAGTTTGATTTCTGGTTGTAGTGAGCCATCTTGGATAGGCTAACGCCATGAAATCTCTTCGCGTTCCAAAACATCCGAAAATGTATAAAGTTGGTATCGATGTCGGTACCCATTCAGTTGGCCTTGCCGCAATCGAGGTAGACAATACTGGTAAACCTATCGGAGTGCTCAACGCAATCAGTCATACACACGACTCTGGTGTGCTGGAGGCAAAAACAGCAACCACCCGACTCGCTGCCGCAGGCACAGCCAGAAGAGCCCGACGCCTGCTGCGCAAACGAAGCAAAAGACTCATAGCGCTCGACCGCAAATTCGTTGAATGGGGATGGCCAGAGCCAGATACCTCCATTGACCCCTACGCGCCATGGCGTGCACGCCGCGACCTCGCAACGCAGAAAATTCCGAATGAAAATGAGCGTAACACCCTCTTGGTTCAAGCTCTTCGTCACATGGCACGTCATCGCGGTTGGCGCAACCCCTACACGAGAACGTCGTCATTTTACGAACAACATCCTCCAAGCGAATTTTTCAATGGCTTTAAGGAACGAGTCGAGGCGAACCTAGGTAAGAATTTCAACCAAAACGCTACGATTGCTGAAATAGCCGTTGCCGCAATCGACTATGATCTTCATACTCCTCTACGCCATGGCAATACTGCAAAACGCCGTGACCTAAAAACTTTTTCGTACATTGGCGGCAAGCTTCTGCAATCTGACAATGCAAACGAGATTCACGAGTACGCGCGCGTTCAGGAAATTCCTGTCGATCGTTTAAAAGAGATAATAGATTTGGTGTTCGCAGCAGAATCGCCGCGCGGAGCATGGATCAGCAAAGTTGGCAAAGACCCACTTGCACCTGAATATCGTCGGGCGCCAATGGCAAGTGATGCTTTCCAAAACTTCCGAATTGCAACTGTTCTAGCGAATGTTCACATTAAGGAGAGTGAAGGATTACGCAGACTGTCTTCTAGCGAGCGTAAACAAGGTTTCGATTTCCTCAAAAATGCTGATTCCGAAGGTAACCCAACGTGGCAGGATCTCGGCAAGCAAATTGGCGTTGCACGCAGTGTTCTGGTCGGTACGGCATCCGTCGACGAACGTGGCGAAGAAAGGTTGCCGCTGCGCCCACCTGTTCATGTAACCAACGGCGCCATGCAAGAGGTGCACAGATCTCTCCACGCAATGAGGGATTGGTGGCTAGAAGCTAGTGGTGATGATCGAGACGAACTCATCAACCTGATCGTTGATGGAGAGCGTAATGAGTCAACAAGTTCTGGTGCATCCGCATGGCAACTACTAAATTCGCTGGATGAAAATTCACTAACAAAACTGGATGGAATTCCCCTGCCATCCGGGCGCTCGGCATACTCGTTACAAACGTTAAGACGTCTAACAGAACAGATACTTACCTCTGAT
>CAYTTD010000289.1:0-3253 GCA_964440595.1 uncultured Gaiellales bacterium | reverse complement strand
GGCTAGTGAGATGTTGCACAGGGTGGGACTTTACGACCGCAGAGACCACTTCCCGTCACAACTGTCGGGTGGGCAGCAACAACGCGTGGCCATTGCACGGGCTCTGGTGACTGACCCCGATTTACTGATTGCCGACGAACCCACAGGCAACCTCGACTCAGTTACGGGCCAAGAGATCATGCAACTGCTAACTGGTCTAAGTAATGAGGGCCGCACCGTAGTCATGGTTACCCATGATCGTGCGCTCGCGGCCTGTGCGTCGCGAAACATAGAGCTTGCCGATGGCAAGGTCGTGGCGTGTCGGATGCAAGTGGAGGCGGCATCGTGAAGAAAGCGCCGCGCTTGGGCCTTCTACTTCTGATTGGCGAGGCCCTTGAGGCACTCTCCGACAACCGTCTGCGTTCGGCACTTAGTCTGCTGGGTGTGGCAATTGGCATCGCATCGATCGTCGTCGTTAGTAGCATCGCCTCCTCTGGGCGGCAGATGGTGTTCACTGAGCTGGAGACTTTTGGGTTGCGTTCGTTCTGGGTGTTCCGCAAAGTATTGGCTGATGACCGGCCAGAGCGAGACGCGGTTGGGTCGGGAATCGCTAACGCGGATTACCGCGAGTTGCTGCGCCAACGGCCGGACTCCATGTTGCGACTCTCGCCGGTGGTAGATTTCGCCAATGAAAGGCCGACGGCAAGCAAAGCGGGTAAAACATTGCGAATACGGCTGCAGGGCGTGTCTCCCGATTTCGCGGAAATCAATCGGGAAATCATCAAAAGCGGCCGGTTTCTCTCTGCAGATGACACCACGGAACGCCGGGATGTGGCGGTGATCGGTCCCGGTGTCGCAGAAAAGCTATTTGGTAGTCATGGCGGCACCGTGGGCCAGAAGTTCAGTATCGGTGACAACTGGTTCCTCGTCGTCGGCGTGCTGGAAGCCAAGAGCCGCGATCTGATCAGCAGTCTGGGCGCTGGTCGTGGCGAAGAAACCAGTGACCGCGTTTTGATCCCCTACACCACGCGCCAGAAGCTCGCAGGCAACACCGACGCCATCAGCTATCTGCAGGGCCAGGCAACTGATCTGAACCGGGCTGATGAAGCGATCCGCGCGGTGATTGACATCCTCACTGAGCACCATGGCCGCCAGTTTCGCTATGCTGGAGAGAGCATGGCGACTTATGTTGAGACGGCCAACCGCATCTTGAATGGCGTAGCCTTGGTGGGGATTGTTGCGGCTACCGTCTCGCTACTGGTGGGTGGCCTAGCAATCATGAACATCATGACCACCTCGGTCATCGAACGTACACGTGAGATTGGCCTGCGTCGTGCAATTGGCGCCACCCAGCTTGCTATCCGCGCGCAATTCCTTCTCGAAGCGCTGTTGATCAGCTTGTTAGGTGGCGCGGCAGGGCTGATTTTGGGTTTGTTGGTGATTCAAACCGTGCGGATGTTCAGCGCGGTGACGGTGATGCTTTCTTGGGAGGGAGTGCTGCTGGCGGTGGCTAGCACTTTCACCGTGGGAGTTGTCTCGGGCTATTTTCCGGCGCGCGCAGCGTCACGGCTTGCACCGGTGGAGGCCTTGCGCCATGCCTGATGCAAAGCGCCAAACCAAATCTTGCTGGCTAACGTCGCTAGCACTAACCCTGGCTGGGTTCATTACGGCGGCCGGTGCGACAGAGCTGACACCGCTGACCTTCGATGCAGCACTTCAACGCTCCTTGAGCAGCAACGCGAGGGTCCGCAAGGCCGAGATCGCTGTGGAGCTGGCCGAGCTGGCACAGGTACGGGCACGAAGCGCCTTCTACCCACGGCTCGATCTGAATTCGAGTACGCAGCGAATTGAGGCTCATAGCAACATCCCCGGCCTAGAAACCCTTTTGTTGAGCGGTCGAACAAGTATCTACAGTGCATCGACTAACCTGCGGCTAGGCATGAACCTGTTTGCCGGCGGCGCCGATCAGGCTGCCGTGAAAGTGGCTGAGGAACGCTTACGTGAAGCCGGCCTGCAACTGAACCAGCAGCGGATTACGTTGGCCCGTATGTTGTTGGAACGCTTCCATTCAGTTCGGCTGGCCGAGATCGACCTACGCGGTGCCGATCTACAACGGGCAGCCAGTGCTGAAAAGCTGACCCGGGCGCGTACGGAGTTGGAATCAGGGCGCCTTGCACAAATCCTGCGCGACGATGCGCTGTTCGAACTTCAACAGAGGGAACTGGATCGAGCTGCCAAGGTGCGCGTGCTCGCTCAGGCTCAGACAGAACTGCAAGCCCTGCTAGGGGAAGGAGCAGAACCGATGCACAGCACATTGGCCGAAAATGACTACGCAGAGCGCCTAACTCAACACGGCCTGACCTCAGCCAACGCCGTCACCGATGTTGACATCAACGAATCCCGGGTCAAGCAGGCTGCGCTGGAGGCGGAACGCAGCCGCAGTCGCTTCCTCCCAAAGATTGATGTGTACATGCAGGTGGGTTTTGCGGGGATCAATGAATCTAAAGCGGCAACGGCCTTTAGGGATCAGAGCAAAGACAAGACTATCTTCGGTTTGACCTTAACATGGAATCTGTTTGATGGCTTCGATTCGATTGCCGAGTATCGATCGAACCAGCGGCGCGTAGACAGTGTACGTGCGGAAGTGGCGTTGAGCATCGAAGAGAAGCGGCGACAGCGCGAAGAACTTATGCGCTCCCTGGCCGACGCTCAGGGCGAGCTTCAACGTCAGGAGCAGCGCCTGGCCTTGGCAAAGGCGCGGCTCAAGATCAGCCAAGTAAAGCTTGAAGTCGGCCGTACGGATGGCGTAGGGCATCGTCTGGCAGAGATCGATCTTGCGCTACAGATGCTGGAAATCGAGCGCTTCACCGAAACCTTGGCCTACCATCAGGCTAGGCTGCAACTGCTGCCGAGGGACCAGTGAGCCAAGTGCCGCCAATGCTCACAACCGCTGACGAGGCCGTCAGCGCCACGCGGTGGACGACCGTGTATCTGACACTATTGCTGCCTCTGCGTCGGCACACACTGGTCATGCTCGTACTGTCTCTGATCGGCATGGCCCTGCAGGTCCCTCTGCCGTTTCTCGTGGCCGATATCGTCGATGGCCTGGCGCGTCAAATGAGACTAGCCGAGCTAGCACCTCTGATCGCTTGGGTTACCGTTTTCACGCTCGCCGCGCTGGCCTTGTCCACCGGGTTGCAGGTTTTGGGCGCATGGCTTGCTACCGATTTCGTGCGAAACGTGCGGATTGCGTGCTTCGATCGACTGCAGATGG
>CAYTTD010000288.1:0-3257 GCA_964440595.1 uncultured Gaiellales bacterium | reverse complement strand
TCCCGCGCATCTGAAGGTTGGCCTGCACGGTTACTGCATCACCGTCGATCTGAACGCTGTCCGATTTCAGAACAAGGCTTGGATGATTGGCGGCGTCAAAAAAGTCGGCTGACTGCAAGTGACCATGGAGGTTTGGATCCGCGGTTGTGACGCTGCCAACAGCGGCGCTTCCTTCAATCGCAATTGCACCTGCGGAGGTAGTCATGGCAGCCTCAACTTCAGTGAAATACCCGCGAAACTTCGCGACGCCCATGTGGCGAACGGAGAAGGCAAAGGATGAGTGTACTGAATCCAGAGTCCAGTGGCCGTCCGGAATTGAATGCACAGAATCCTCACTGTTTGTTGGGATAGGTGCTGTTGTCTGTGTTGGCGTTGTAGTCATTTTTCCTCCTGTTTAGATGATCTGACGCGAATCTGTTGGATACGCTATAGTGTTTATTGACTGGTCAATAGTTGATCGGTCAAGTAATATTCATCATGATAGCGTGGAATGGTTGAGGAGTCAAATATTGAGTGATCAAGGTTTATTGACTTGGGAGAGATTTCTTAAGAGTCACGCAGCAATAACAAGGTATTTGGATGTGCAGCTGCAGCGCGATCACAATATGACGTTGTCTGACTATGGCGTGATCTTGCAGCTATTTCATGCCAAAGATGGAGTGAGGATGTCTGATCTGGCAAGGCAGGCCATGCTTACTCCATCCGGCATTACACGGCTCGTAAAGGGGCTCGAGCGTGATGGAATTGTTGATCGCATTAACTGCCAGAGTGATAGCCGCGTTACCTGGATAACGCTAACGCCCCAGGGCAGGTCATCATTTTCGAAGATCAGAAAGGCGCACCTTGACGATGTTAAACGACTGTTCATTGACAGGTATTCACAGGATGAACTCGAGCAGTTGTTGATGTTGCTCGACAGGCTGCCAAGCTCAAGCGATGGGTGCTCCTGTTCAAGTTAGTGTCATTGTGAAACTATTGCCGTCATGACAGCCGGCGAAGCAGAGACAGTTCCTCCATATTCGATCCGAAGCAGAAGGCTTCACGTTCGATGTTGGAATCCATCTGACGCTCACCTGTTGAAGGAGGCTGTTGATGACAGCCTTGATCACCTTCGCCCCTGGATGCCCTGGGCTCACCTTGAGCCGCTACCAGTCGAGGCAAAGGCTCAGACCTTGCGTCGCTTTCGAGGGCAGTTCGATCTAGGGCAGGATTTCATCTATGGCGTTTTTTCTTCTGATGACTCCATGGTGCTTGGTGGCGCCGGTTTGCATACGCGAAGTGGTCCGCGTTCACTTGAGATTGGCTATTGGGTTCGTGCGAGTCACGTGCGCCAGGGAATTGCCTCTGAGCTCGTGTGTATGTTGGCGAAAGTTGGGTTCATCCACTGCGCAATAGAGCGCCTTGATATTAGGGTTGATCCTCAAAATATTCCAAGTCTTGGCGTACCGAGAAAGCTTGGCTTTGTAGAGGAAGGCACCAATAGGCGCAGGCTCCCGGCGCTAGGTGACGATCAGCCGCTTCGTGACATGACGATGTTCTCGATGACAGTCGAAGAGTTTCATGCGTCTGACATCGCAGCTTTTGAGCTCGAGTCTTTCGATTGCATGGGCCAGCCACTAAAGGCATAGCCATCACCATGTGAATCGCCGATGCGGCGCATTGTGCTACATTGGTAAGCGTGAAAGTTACCTACGCTACCAGCAGCCTCGTGCTTCGTCGCCGCGCCCGTCTATAGACGGAGCGCCTTTCTCTTCTTCTGGCTGCCGGTGTTTCGTCCAATATTTCAAGATCACTGGCCAGCAACATTTTCACAAAACACTTATTCAAGGAGTTTGCAATGAATATCATCGACCATGAAAATCAATTAACTGTAGTGCCGGTTTGCAAATACAATAACCATCCTGATTGCCCAACGCCGCACGGCTCATCGAGCACAAAGATGGCCGACGGTTGGAGTGACTTTACGCCATCAATGCCAAAGAAAAAGGTATTTGAAACTCGGCTGGGCACTGCAGTTCTCAAAGGCTCCAATCAGGCAATTGAGCTCGTTGGGGAGCACGACAAGCACGAGGGCCTTGAGCGAGCTGATGCCTTTCAAGCTGCCAAGGCGTTATCGGCAGGTGCCAATGGAGCCTGGGTGGTGTTGCACGGGGTGGCAGACAAGTTCTCGATTGCCCCGGCGCTCACGCCTGGTCGATGGCACTACGCGCCGGATAGGTCCGCGTCGGGTGAGCTGCCCGGCCATTGGTATTGGCACAATGAGAGCCTCCACGTAACAGATGCAAGCGTGATAAGCAGGTTATATAGCGACAACGGTCTCGCAGCCTTGATCGACGGAGATGTTGAGCTGTATCCAGTGCGCGTTGGCGCATAGAATTTTGTTGCACTGATCATGGGTGTATCAGTTGTCTCTGCGTTGCTGAGTGATGTGTTGAAGGAGGCTCTGAATAACATGGATGTTATTCAGCAGCGGAGAGGAAGAGCGCAGGATGAACGCTCTTGCGAGCGTGCCTCCAGAAATGCACACTCAGCAACGCAAGCGGCAACATGGTTGAAACGTGATCCCGTGATACTCCGATAAGAAAAAGACAGGGAAATTAACATGACATGGGGAGAAATCATGAACTTGAGTGCAGTGCGCAATGTTGGAATTGGCCTGGGAGTTGGTCTGGTCGGAGGATTGATCGGCGACAAGATGGTCGATTCGGCAGTTCCCTTCTTCGATTCAGCGAACAACTGGGTTGCATTAGGTGGCGCTGGATTTCTTTTGGCTGGTCCTGCCCGAAGCACGTCAGCCCCTGTAAAGGCGGCGATTGTTGGTGCAGGTCTGATCGGAGCCATGGGAATACGTGACGGATTCATCGTAAACTCAATCCAGAGCGGAATAGACAAAGCATTCGGTTGATGCACGCACTGTTGTAGCATCCGCCAATGAAGATTGGCATTACAGGTCTACCCAACGTAGGAAAATCAACCCTTTTCAACGCGCTGACCAAAGCTGGTGCGCTGGCGGCAAACTATCCATTTGCAACCATCGATCCGAATGTCGGAGTAGTTACGGTGCCAGATGAGCGGCTCGAGAAGTTGGCCGACCAGAACGCTACCGACGACCGACGCCCAAAGGTGATTCCGTCGACCGTCACGTTTGTTGATATCGCAGGGTTGGTAAAGGGTGCAGCAGAAGGGCAGGGACTAGGCAACCGGTTTCTGGCCAACATCCGTGAGTGTGATGCGATTGTTCAGGTAGTTCGAGCCTT
>CAYTTD010000287.1:0-3272 GCA_964440595.1 uncultured Gaiellales bacterium | reverse complement strand
CACTAAATTTTGCCGCAGCCATGAAAGAGTCTCGCTATATCGGATACTCTGCCGTGGGTGCCATGCTAGGCAGTGCTGCCGGCTATGCGGTTGGGCAATCACTGGATAAACAGAACCCCGCCAAAGCTGCGGCATTCGGCGCCGCTATTGGCGCCATTACCGGTGCGACGGCAACATCTATTCCAACCTTTGCTGTTGGAGCGGGCGTGATGTTTCGCAATCTGGGTCGGAACATAATCGGAAATCCAACGCCGATGTCACATGGATTCGGGCGTGTTGCTTCGACCGCATCAAGAATTGGTATCTCAATTGCTGCAGGTGCTGCAGTGGTTGGAGCGCTCACTGTAGGCGCAGCCGTTGCAGCCGATCATCTCGTAGATTGATCTGGGCGCGCAGTTCGCAGCCAGGCCACCTGAGCTTCAAGACCGCTGGTCAAGGAGGTGGCCGGTGAATATCCAAGATCTCTGGCAGCCGCTGTAATATCAGCGGAAGTGTGTTTTACGTCTCCCGCCTGTGCAGGGTCAAAGCGAAGATCTGGTGAAACATTCATTATCGTTGCCAGCGTATCAATTACGTCTAAGAGTCCTACTCGTACTCCTCCGCCGAGGTTATATGTTCCAAAGGATATGTTGGATGCCATCATGGCTCTAACGGCACCGTCGACAATGTCAGAAACATAAGTAAAGTCGCGTGATTGACTCCCGTCTCCATAAACCCGAATAGGTGCTCCTTCACCAAGCGATCGTATGAACCTGTTAAAGGCCATATCAGGGCGTTGCCTCTCTCCATAGACAGTGAAAAACCTGAGAGAAATAGTGTGAAAGCCATGGTTGTGGTGATAGGTGGACATCAGGTGCTCACCCGCAAGCTTTGTGACTCCATATGGCGATACGGGATCCGGGGTGGTTGCCTCCAGCGTCGGCAGATCCAGTGCGTTGCCATAGATGGAACTCGAGGAGGCATAAACAAAACGGGGCGGAGTGGGGCTGTTTCCATTTTTTGCTGGTGCATTGGTAAACAGTTCAAGGAGCCTCTGTGTAGCGAGGACGTTGCAGTCGGTATAGGTGGCAAACTCAGTGCCCCAACTAGCTCGCACGCCCGCCTGTGCTGCAAGATGAAAGACGCCATCTACCTCGGCAAAATCAGGCGGTAGGATCGCCGTGGCGAGATCCAGTTCGTAAAGCTTGAACCGATCGCACTGGAGTGCTTGATCGATGTTTCTGCGCTTGATATCCACATCGTAAAAATCCGTAAAACAGTCTACGCCTTTAACCTCGTGGCCATCAGCCAACAATCGGTCGGTCAACGTTGACCCGATAAATCCTGCACACCCTGTCACCAAGAATCTCATGATAGATATGCACCAATTCTGCCACCATGCTGCAGGTTTGAAACAGTGGAGGTGTCACATCACATGAGGTCGTGAACCGGGATTGTCACAGCGGTGAAAATGTTTACAGAATGTTGAACAAATCACCCTTAACAAAATCAAAGGTTCTGCCGATACATACAGTGCGTCAAAACAGTGGGATGGGCGACGCAGAACAAGGTGGAAACAGGAGGTGGGCAACCATGAAGAATGCCCCGTTCAATGATGAAAAAATACCGGAGATCACTCCCAGAAAAACCGGAGCGAAATCCGGGAAAACGTCGGTCGACGTGCAGGTTCTTCTCAGCTGGTTCTTTGAAAGTGCTGATCCGGCAGAAGTAGGTGTTGAGCTGAAGCGTGTAAAGGGCTGAACCTTTTTCAGACGCCGATCGGATGCCAGACGGTCTTCATCTCGATGAACTGTGCAATCTGATCGATTGACAGACCACTGTCTGAGTTACTGCCAACACGTTTCAGGTTCTCGACGCATGCGACCTCAATCTCCCGCCTGTCAACACCTTGTACTGCGCCGGCATTTATTGCGTTCACATCCATGTGTGCTGCAAGAACAGGCGCGAGCTCCTTCTGATGACCGGTAAGGATGTTGACCACTCCTCCTGGTACGTCACTGGAATTCAGAACTTCAGCAAAGCTGATTGCAACGGTTGGATACCTGTCGCTTGCAACGAGCACGCACGTATTTCCGCTGACAATCACTGGTGCAAGAGCAGCGGCAACACCTGACAATGGCGATAGTTCAGCAGCGAAGCTTGCTACTACGCCCGTAGCCTCAGGTATGGAGAAATTGAAATATGGAGCCGCCACCGGGTTGGAACTTCCAAGAACCTGCTGATACTTGTCGGAGAATCCGGCATAGTAAATCCATGTTGCGATTGCCTCGTCCACCTCTTTTTCTGCATCTGAGCTGGACCCCAGTGCCGTTGTTAATTCACTAACGAATTGACCACGACGACCATCGAGCATTTCGGCAACTCGATAAAGAACCTGACCACGGTTATATGCTGTCGCGCCCGACCACCCGCCAAAAGCGGCTCGGGCAGAAGTAACTGCGTCGCGAGCGTCCTTGCGCGACGCCCGCGAAACGTTCGCAAGAAAATCTCCGTTTGCAGTCTTCACTTCAAAAGTTCTGCCTGACTCTGATCTGGGGAACTTTCCTCCGACGTAAAGCTTGTACGTCTTGGGCACTGTCATGCCATTGGACTCTGTCTTTGTTGATTTCTTTACTGTCATAACTATCCTTCTCTCTAACGGCGATCTGTATCGAACTCAGTTTGCAGTTTGTACGTACGGATACAACCCGTGAAGACCGCCTTCACGACCCCAACCACTCTCTTTGTAACCGCCAAATGGAGAGGTTGGATCAAACCTGTTGTAGGTGTTTGCCCAAACCACGCCTGCCCGCATTTTCGAAGCCATGGCAAGGATTCTTGATCCCTTTTCTGTCCAGACCCCTGCAGAAAGGCCGTAAGGGGTGTTGTTAGCTTTGATGACTGCCTCTTCTGGTGTGCGGAATGTCAACACGCTTAGCACAGGGCCAAAGATCTCCTCCTGTGCGATTCGATGAGACTGCGAAACGGACGTGAACACGGTGGGGGCGAAGAAGTAGCCTCGGTCCGGAAGCTTGCAAGCCGGTTGCCAGATGTCAGCTCCCTCTTCAATGCCGCTTGCCACCAATTCGGTAATCTTTTCAAGCTGCTGCTTGGAGTTGATCGCTCCTATGTCTGTGTTCTTGTCCAGTGGATCACCAACTCGTAGTGTTTCCATCCTTTGTCGGAGTTTCTCAAGAACCGGTTCGTACACTGACTCCTGGACGAACAGTCTGCTTCCAGCACAGCACACGTGGCCCTGGTTGTAGTAAATACTGTTGACAATTCCCTCAACT
>CAYTTD010000286.1:0-3273 GCA_964440595.1 uncultured Gaiellales bacterium | reverse complement strand
CTTTTTTCAAGGCAGCGGCACGTTTGGGAGGTGCCTGAAAAATGAAGCATCCCGGCCCACCTGAACATCGACGCGCACCCCCGCGCGACAGCGTACCCTCGTAATTGCCAATCATCAGGTCGGGCGCGCGAAGCCAGTGCAAAACACGGTCAAACACATTCATACTGTTATTGGGAGGCAAGCCGTAAGAGCTGCCCAGCACGATGTCGCCCGCCCAGCCAATGGTTATCGGCGGGCGGTACCTGACGCACGACTTATCAGTCTCAGCCGACAAGGCGAATTGCGCCTCAGCGATCGACGTGCGAAAACACCATGTTCCGGGGCGCTCCTTCATTAGCTTACGGCCCACCCCGACCTTGGCAGTTGCAAGCGCGGGCACTGTGCCACTCAACGTCGCCATTCGTCGAAATGCTCTTGCGCCCGGCGGGCGATACGTTGCTTCCACGCTCACTTCCCGCCCTACGCTCACGCTTGCCGGTAGAACCTTGGTCACAACTACCAGCTCAGCCAGATCTTCGATCACGCATGCCTTGGCACACCTGCCTTGCTGGCCCTTGGCTGTCGAGATGCTTTGCTCAAGCGTTACCTGCAGCTTCGACACCTGGCCACCCGCCGCTTCGCCGGGCGCCGAATACTCACCCTGGCTCCCCTGCGCCACTACCCGCCAAAAGTAGGTTGCGCCGCGAAGCAAACCAGACACTTCTGCCTGGTTGGCGTTGACGGTTAATACGTTTTCAAATGTAACGCCGTCGCCAGATTGCTGAACTACATATGTGCCTACCGCGCCCTGCTCATCGCTCGATGGCGCCCACTCCAACCTGACGGTTTCCGTGATCTCGTCACTTTCCTCAACGGTTACTACAGGCACCCCTGGGGCAGTTGGGGGATTCGCTGCCGCTGGCGCAGGCATCACGCAAGTCGCTGCAAGACTTGCGACGATACAAAGTGTTGGGGAATGGGGAAACCTTGTCACATCCACAGCCCACACAACGGAACGGCTGCCATATCATCTCCGAAGCGAATCGTCGACTCTCCGGTATACAGAACTATCCCCTGCACAAACGCGTCGCCAACTGCCTCCTTGACATGCCGCATTGTCCGCAAATCCCGTGCACGAACCGTCGCCGCCGACTTTACCTCGATACAGACCACCCTGCCGTCACGTGCTCCAACACAATGTCGATTTCGCGATTATCGCGGTCTCGCATGTGATGCAAGTTCACTCGAGTGTCAGACCACTCCGCTTGTTTGACGAGCTCCGTTACTGCGAAGGTTTCGATAGCTCTACCTGCGAGATTGTCGTCTGCCACCAAACGATCAGGCCCAGCACCAAGGAGGCTTGACCACAGGCCGGTGTCGATCAAATAAATCTTAGGAGACTTCGTTTGGCGCTTAAGGAGATTCGTGAACCACGGAGCGTGCCTGCGCACGATCATTAATTGCTCAAGGGCTTCGATATGTGCCCTAACGGATTTGTCGTCGATGCCAAGTATGCGCGAGAGGGCCGAATAGTTAATGGTCGACCCCGAAACGGCAGCAACCGCCCGCAGCGTTCGCTGAACTGA
Source organism: uncultured Gaiellales bacterium (assembly GCA_964440595.1). Lineage (GTDB taxonomy): Bacteria > Actinomycetota > Thermoleophilia > Gaiellales > SKUG01 > CAYTTD01. The sequence continues at coordinate 1,708 of CAYTTD010000286.1, read as the reverse complement.
CACGGGGTCTGCGGCGCTCACGTCATCAAGCAGAGCAGGCAAACTTGACGAAATATAGCCATTGAACCATCGCTCGCGTGCTCGGCCCAATCGCCGAACTGCATCAGGAAAGCCACCGGCAACTATCCTTTCTGAATACTGCGCGATTCCAATAGGAGCGTCTTCAACCTGCGGCACTTTTCCTTCAAAAACAGTGTCGATGAAGTGTTCCTGCCGATTTTCTATTTCACCTTGAGACAGCGGCCACAGTCGCAGGTAGTCGATGCGCCCGGGCAACAGATCCGGGACCTTGCGCATTCGCAACAGGTTCGCCGACCCGGTAATGAGGAACCGGCCTGGCGTTGGGTCAGCGTCAACGCATCTCTTCAGTGCGAGCAACAGCTCGGGCGCGCGCTGAATTTCATCTATTGCTAATGGCGTAACACGATTTGCCAGGAAACCAGTTGGATCATCAATTGCCTGCTCAAGCGCCGTTGGCTCGTCAAGCGTGGCGTACCCGGCAACGACGCTCTTACCTTTTATGGTTGCGACAAGCGTGCTCTTCCCTGCTTGGCGCGGCCCGAGAATTGCAACTATGCGCGCGTACTTGAGTGCGTCAATGACTTCAGATTCAAGTCGCCGCGGAAGAACTGTTTGGTTTTTCGCCATCCCGGTGTCATTATACCGGCAGATTCGGAGGCAGCGCTCCGCAGATTCGGAGGATCCTAGCCATTATCTGCGATCTCAGCTTACGCCAGCAGCAGGCTGCTTTGCCGCCTCAGGGTCAATCGAAGAACCTTCCGATCGATTTCCTGGATCATCATCGGGTGTCCAATCGTGATCGAGACCATCCGTATTAGTAGGCTTCACAAACAGCAGCTTTGCGGCCCAGTCGGGGAACCACCAGTTGTAAGAGCCCATCAGCATCATCACGCTCGGAACCAACAGGATGCGGATCACCGTTGCGTCGACGATGATTCCCGCCGCTAGACCCACCGCGAACTGCTTCAGATCGATACCCGGCCCGGTCGAAAGCACAAAGAAGCTGAACATCAGAATCAGCGAACCACTTGTGATTAGCTTTCCGGTGCGCTGCAAGCCGCGGCCTATCGCCAGGGATGTGTCACCCACCTTGTCGTACTCCTCGCGAATGCGCGACAACATGAACACCTCATAATCCATCGAGATGCCGAACAGGAATGCGAAGATCATCAACGGCACCCACGAGCTGATCGAGTTCGTTGAGTTGACGCCCCAAATAGCCTCTGCGCCGTAACCCCACTGGAATATGAGAACGATCGCGCCGAACGCAGCAACGAGAGATACAACATTGACGATCACCGCCTTCAAAGGAAGGAGTAGGGAGCGCGTCGCGCGAGCCAGTAGAACAAATGTCAGCAATCCCACAACCGTAAACAGAAGCGGCATGTTGCCGTAAATCGCGTCAATGAAGTCGAGCCCCTCCGCAGGCCCACCTGCGACGGTCACGTTTACATCCCCGCCAAGGTCTTTCTCGATTTCGGGCACACTTTCCCGCTTAAGATCACGCACAAGGCGGTGCCCGGCGCGAGAGGATCCATCCGCCTCGGTAAACGCCTCAATTACCGTCATCTCGTCGTTAGACCAGCCGCCCTCGGGATTGGTTGCAGCGACAATTCCATCAACCTCGCCCAGCTTCTTCGCAATTTTTGGCGCGGCGGCCGCAGCGCCATCACCCTCAACCACGAAC
>CAYTTD010000285.1:0-3275 GCA_964440595.1 uncultured Gaiellales bacterium | reverse complement strand
CCCCATGCTCAATTCATCAAAGCTCAGCAACTTCTCACTCACCACCAAGGCAATCGCATTCGCCATGCTGATCTCCATGACTCTTCTACTTGCAGGTTGTGGAGAGGGGTACGTTGAAGTCGGCGATAAAGGCAAGGGCACAAAGACTTGGCAAAGCAGCAAGTTTGACGTGTCGTTCAAATACCCAGCTGGCGGCCTGAAAGAGCTCGACGAAGACAAGCTGACAATTGGCGGAGCAGGCACGCCGGTCGGCGGTGTTGCTGCTGATAAAGATAACCTCATTGCTGTCAGGAAGTATGCCTTCAAGGCTTCGGACGCCAAGGATCTTGAAGCTGAGCTGTCTGCGTCACTCACGCAGGCTGCAGGCACAGAGGTCGATCTCGAGCCAGAGAATGTCAGTGGCTTCGATAAGGTTCTTTCAGTCAGGTTCACCTGGCAACCCAAAGACGTCGAACAAACCTCGGAGCTTTGGATCTATGTTGCAGGCGAAGACGTTTGGCAGGTTGAGTGCCAGTATCTGAGCGGGAAAAAAGCAAAGCGTGTTGAAAAGGCGTGCGAGAAGGCAACGTCTACATTCAGCGTGAAATAACCGTTGGCACCAATGCGGTAATTTGCTGATGCGCGCCATGGTGACATGTGGCATTCTGATCGACATGACTTCTATCGCACAAAAACGAAAACTGCTCGTATCAGACATCATGACCAAGAAGCCCGTGACGTTGCCACCAAGCGCAAGCGTACGCGAAGCGGCTCAGATAATGAGAGACGACAACATTGGCGATGTACTTGTTGTTGACGGCGACTCGTTGGTAGGTATCATCACTGACCGCGATATCTCGGTTCGGGTTGTAGCTGCCGAGCGAGACCCACACGAGGTAACGATTGGTGAGGTTTGCACCCACTCGCCCGTGTGGATTCGCCCTGACATCCATGCCTTTGAGGCGGTTGACAAGCTGCGCTCACACGCGGTTTACCGCCTTCCAGTGCTTGAAAATGGTCGCGTAGTCGGCATCGTCTCAATTGGAGACCTCGTACTGAAGCTTGAAGAGCGCACAGCACTGGCAGAGGTTTTCGCGGGCCAGCACGCAGCTGACTGACTTACAGCCGCAGACTAGTTCTACAACTATAATCGCCACACTGCTATAGGTATTTAACTGAAACAGGGTGGTCGATCACAGGCATGCAACATCTGCTTGAACCAATCTTCGCTGCAACACTGCAAGCACTGAATAGCGGAGGGATCTGGGCTGTTTTCCTGCTGATGATCATCGAGAGCGCCTGCATTCCTGCCCCATCTGAGCTGATAATGCTTTACGCCGGCTATCTGGTGGTTCAGCGAGAAGGTGACAAGGATTTTCTATCCCTGTTGACGAGCGACACATTCTTCCTGGTGGTTCTGGCAGGCGTCGTTGGCAACCTGATCGGCTCTTGGATTGCATGGGCCGCAGGCGCCTATGCTGGTCGAGAGTTCATTGAAAAGCATGGAAAGTGGCTACATATTTCCCCAAAGCATCTTGGGTGGGCTGACGACTGGTTCAATCGACACGGACCAAGCACCGTCTTCTTTACGCGCAACATGCCGATAATCCGAACCTTCATCTCGCTACCGGCAGGAATCTCGCGAATGCCCGTTCGCAGATTCAGCATCTACACATTTTTCGGATGCATCCCCTGGGTTTTCATGCTTGCCTCAATTGGCACGTTCATGGGCGCACGCTGGGAGAAGGCCAGAGACATCCTTCACTATGGTGACTATGCGATGGTGGCGCTGATTCTGGGCGCAATAGTGTGGCTTTTTGTACGTAGCCGAAGAAAAAAGGGAGCAGCCTCAGCATGAGCCGAAGCGGCTCCACCGGCGACGCCTGCACTTGCGGGCAACACGGCTGCGCGGCCAACGACTTGCGGCAATTGACCACTCTTGCAAACCTTTTGACGCTCGCGCGCCTCGTCGGCACGTGCACGCTCGCCGGGATAGCGATACAGAGAAAAGACCAGACACTTCTTCTGTGGGCTCTTGGAATCTACTGGGTCGGCGATTCACTTGATGGAGCCGCCGCACGACTGCTTGACCACGAGACTGTTGCGGGTGGCGTGTTCGACATCCTCAGCGATCGAATCAGCTGCGCACTCTTCTATACAGGCTGGGCGTGGATGCACAAAGACATGATCCTTCCGGTGATCCTCTACCTCGTTCACTTCATGGTATTCGATAACCAGCTATCCCTCTCTTTCAAGGACTGGAACCTGCGCAGCCCCAACTACTTCAATCTCGTCGATCGCACCGTGTGGCTTCTGAATTTCTCGACGCCGGCAAAGGTGCTCAACGGCACGGTAACCGCTGCGGCGATCGTTTTGCTCCAAAGCGCAGGTGTAGCGAGCGCCCTGATCTGTTGTCTTGCGACAATCAAGATCTGGTCGCTAATTCGTTTACACCGTCTGGGGAAACCACGGATGCCCTGCGCCACTAAATAAGGTAGATTTGAGCAGATTAAATGCCCAACCCCTAACCAAATCGACCCGAGGAGTTGATCAACGTGCCCGACACGACCCTTACTGCCAATCACCCAACAACCCATGCCAGGCTCGTGGACTGGGTAGAGGAGATGGCAGCTCTCACCCAGCCTGACAACGTCCAATGGTGTGATGGCTCGGATGCAGAAAACGCCCGCATGTGCGAACTTCTTGTTGATGCCGGCACATTTCGCCCCCTTGCTGAGGACAAGCGTCCAGGAAGCTACCTGGCGTGGTCGAATCCGGGAGATGTTGCCCGGGTAGAGTCAAGTACGTACATCTGCTCAGCAACTCCTGAAGGCGCTGGACCCACCAATAACTGGCGAGACCCTGAAGAAATGCGCAGCGTTTTGAGCGAGTGCTTCAGCGGCAGCATGCGCGGTCGAACAATGTACGTGATTCCGTTCATCATGGGACCGGCAGGATCAGATAAGTCAATAGTTGGTGTGCAGGTTACGGATTCGCCTTACGTTGTAGTCAGCATGCGAATCATGACCCGCATGGGCAAGCTTGCGCTCGATCAACTTGGCACCTCCGGCGATTTTGTTCCATGCGCCCACACTGTTGGCGCGCCACTCGAAGCCGGGCAGGATGACGTAACCTGGCCATGCAACGACACAAAGCACATCGTTCACTTTCCTGAATCGCGGGAGATCTGGAGCTATGGTTCAGGCTATGGAGGCAACGCGCTGCTTGGCAAGAAGTGTCTCGCGCTGAGGATTGCATCAGTAATGGCTCGCGACAATGGCTGGCTAGCAGAGCAC
>CAYTTD010000284.1:0-3281 GCA_964440595.1 uncultured Gaiellales bacterium | reverse complement strand
ATCGGCACACCAAAGTCGATTGACGCCATCACCGCAAAAGATATGCAGGCCTACCACGGGGCGTACTTCACCGGCCGAAATACGGTTGCACTTGTGGAGGGAGATCCAAAGAACCTGCCGCTCGATGCCATCAAAAAGCAGCTGCTTCAACTACCAGCTGGCGCTCGTGTTGACCACACAACCGAGGTAGTTCCTGCTCAGTCCGGCACGGCACTCAAGATCGTTCCGGATCGTGATTCCAGGTCAGTCAACTTCACTATGACACTGCCAGTGCCAAAAAGTGTGTTTGACAAAGTTCCAGCTCATCAACGATCACTGGTTCTCACCTCGCTAGGCAATCAGCTTCACGACCGTATGCGAAGAAGCCACGACCTGACTTACGGAGTGATGGTTGATGTCTACACTCCAGAGCGAAGTGAAGACACTCTCGTCATCCTTGAGACTTCGGTTGCGCCTGAGAACGCAAAGGCTGTGGCGAGAGACTTCGCTGCCATCACCAAGGATGCCATCGATGGGTTTGGCCCACAGACCCTGAAAGACGAAAAGGCATCACTGAAGTCATACAAGAGCATGGTAGAGCCACCGGTCATCGCAGACAATCAGATGATCTCTGCCCGAGCGGAAGGTGCATTCCAAACAGCTCTTCTGCAACCCGGAGTAACGATCATGCCGCCACTCAAGACACAGTCTGCCTCGGCACAGAAAAGAGCTGAGCAAAAGGCAATGCGTCAGATCAATGCCGTCACCTACAAGCAGTTCCAGAATGCCTCAAAACAGCTCATCGACATGTCTCGCATGAAGTTGCTGGTCACTGGCAACGCTGACGCTGCCGATATTCGAGCCGGCCTTCGGGAAGGTGGCGTTGACACCAGAAAGATGCAGACCGTCAAGTAACAGTCATAACGACGGTTTGGTTATGCGCCCCGTGGGCACAACCAACTGGTGATGTTCTGGAAGAAGAAAAAAGACGAAGTCGTATCGTTCACAACTGAAGGCACCGCTTCGGGCATCAACGTAAAAGCAGACCCGAATGATGCCGCAGTGCTTGGCCCCTTTTCAATGATGGTAGAAGATGTATTTGCCATTAAGGGGCGAGGGGTTGTTGCAACCGGCAAAATTACATCTGGCGTAATCAAGACAGGCGACCCGCTCTCGATTCGTAGAGCAGACGGATCAACTGTCGAATGTACGTGCGCGGGTGTGGAGATGTTCCGTTCCGTACTGAACGAGGCACGCGCCGGCGACAATGTTGGCATCCTCCTCAAAGGCGTGGAAAAGGAAGATGTTTGCGCGGAAGACGTGATTACTGCGCGTCTGTAGGCACGACGACCGGATCAAATGTACCGAAGCCGATACCTTGCACCGCGCACGCTTTTTACGCTGACACAAGCGAGCCCTTGCCTAACCTTGGAGGTTGTTGATCGGCGCACCTTGCTACCTACACGAGCCTCGGCACGAATTCGTCCAGATCGGGTAACAAATGCGCACCCCTTGCGCATTCGCCCTCCATTCGTTGAACGCCACCGCGTGTTCCAAATCCGTCCAGCCTTTGGCGTATGGGGAAGTGAGGTGGTATCAACGACCTCAAATGCCGATGCAGGCACATCATGTAGTGAGTGCAGGTCGTCATCATCCCAACCACGATTTGGTGCACCGCTAATGAACCCACCAGATCCGTTGTCAGCGACGATCATGCCGTACTGCTTGAGAGCAGTAAGAATAATGCGCGACTGAGGCGGATACCCCGACACATCGAAAGATGATTTCAACCGCACACGAAGACCCATGGGGGTTGCGGACGGAGTTGTGTCGTCGCTTGCGTAGTGGAGCGCTGGCCACAGATAAGCCTGGGCAGATTCAGGCACTGTCACCCTAAGCGCATGGTCAATTGATCCAGCCTCTATGTCTTCATGCCTGGCAAGCCCTGGAAGAATCGGCAGGCCCGCGGCATCCGCACTGGTCCAGCCATCGGGGCGCAGATCATTCGACTTCATATTCCAAATGGCTCCGGAACCCGCATACCACTTGCCCCCTTCCCGATGAGCAGCGTACATCTCATACAACATGCAGTTATCTTTGTCGACAAGAAGGATGTGACTGTCACGAGCATCCTCGACATTTGGATTTGATGGGATCGGATAAGGCCCGGGATCAGACTCGTCGTCGTACTCAAATTCCGGGCGCGTTGTAGGCGTATCACCGTCAACCACTGTGTAGGGAATGCCATACGCATCCTTGTCGCTATCCGAGAAATCAGCGTGAAGGCTGTCGAAGTTCATATTGCTGACAAGGGTAGATGAACCACTCGCAACAGGAAGAGCGTCAACCCTTTGATTCCATGGGTTGTCAGCGGGAAAAATGGAGCAGCTTGGCGCCCCAGTCACCTCGTGCGCATTAACTGAGGTGCTGCCCCCTGCAATTATTGAGGCCAACGCCATGGTTATCGTTACGTACCTGAAAAACATCATGGTTTTTCTCCCTTCGCCCACACGACACCGTAGCAGGCATTAAGCCATGGTCCTGCGTATCAAAAATAACAATTTGTTTAAGAACGCACGATTCGGTTTGTTCCGGTTTCAACCCGGGTAGAGTCGTGAAGGATTTCAATTGAAAGGAACAATGATGTACTCCAGAAAGATTAAGTCAAAGATGGCAGCGATGGCACTCACCATTATGGTTTCCGCCGCTTCAGCGCTGGTATTTCTTGCCCCGACTGCGTCAGCTGATCCACTTGACTGGGAGAAGGCTTTCGGCGGCAACAGGTTCAAGTTGATGAACCTGGCCGGATCACGGTCTTACCACCGATCTGTTGTTGCAGCGGACGGCACCGCAATGGGCGAAAGCACATTTGAAATGAACTTCAAGAACCAGCGAAAAGTGGATCGCCCCTACGAGTGGGCTTGGCCAAACAAGGGCATAAAACTAAAGGGCAATGCAACCTATAAGTCAACATATGGCAATCAGTGTGACCTGAGCAAAACGCTGGATGAAATGACTTCGGCTGCGGATATCGCTGTATACCCACCAAGCGGCGGAGTCTCATGGCTTGGCGTCCGCTTCACCAATGAGGTTACCGGTGATCCTGGTTGCGATGTTGACATGGCTGACGCCATGACATTTGCGGCAAGCGGGGCGTGTGGCGGCATCACCGACCCAATTGCATGCAAGCAGTTCAACCGCAAGCTGTTCAAGAAGAAGAAGTTCAAGGCACACCTGAAAAACACCTTCACCACAACCACGAACCAGGCGAGTGGAGAGGTATGGACCGAGACCTGGAAGTG
>CAYTTD010000283.1:0-3326 GCA_964440595.1 uncultured Gaiellales bacterium | reverse complement strand
TGGCGTCGATTCGCGAAGAGATGAAGCAGGAGGGGATCGAGGCTGACATCGACGGCTTCGACCGCGATATTGATCAAGTGTCTACAGCTCGTGCTCGGATTGGCGCCACCATCAATAGGTTAGAGCACGCGCTACATGCCAACTCGGCGAACAGAGAAAACCTGATGCAGGCCGAATCACGCATTCGAGACCTGGACATGGCAGCGGAGATGAATAACCTGATCAGACACCAGATCGTCCAAGTCACTGGATCCACCGTACTGTTGTTTGCCGATAGCTCACCCAAACGAGTTATGGACGTGCTGTTTGCGACATAACTCGATGCGCTAATGCGGGACGGCTATCCGTTGAGGGAGCCAACAGAGTTAACTGCCCGATCCAGCGTGCCATCAATGGACTGAATCACTCGTTGAGACGTCTCATAGCTTCGGAGTGTGGAGATCATCTCCACCATTTCTTTGACCGAGTTTACGCCGGAAGCCTCAAACATCCCCTGTCGAACACTCGTATTCGCCGGCTGACGACCAGTCTCTGCGCCAATCCACAGGTTGTCTCCAACCTTCCGAGCCTGCTCGATATCAAGCGTAGCAATCGCAAGCTGTCCGGACAGGTTGCCCTCTGACGTACGGACATTGCCATCACGATCAATCTGCGGATCACCGGCACCCACAAATAGCCGCTCGTTATTAGTACCAAGCACTGTCTCGCCCTTTTGCGTGACAAGAAAGCCATCTGCGGTTCGGGTTAATTGTCCTGCGCGCGTATAGGCAATACCTTGAGGCGTCTGAACTACAAAGAATCCATCACCGGAGAGTGCAACGTCCAACTTGTTGTCGCTGGGACGGAGCGCACCCTGGCTAAAGTCAGTCACAATGCCGGCTACGCGAGTACCCATATTCAGGTTGCCAAGCGGGCGACCATTCTCCAGGTTTTGCAGGAAAAGCGAGCTAAATGTCTCGTTGACAACCCGGTCGGCCTTGAATCCCGCAGTATTGACATTAGCGAGGTTGGACGCAATGACGTCCTGCCGAGTCATTGACGTCAGCATGCCGGTTGCAGCTATGTACAGTCCTCTATCCACCTTCAACTCGTCGGCAACGGGCCTCACCCGCTGAACTCTTGTAGATCAGGTTGCAGAAACTGCTCACCGCACACTATGTAAAACGGATCGTTTGCATGCAGAGAGTTGGCTATGCGATTGATTTCGCATACCTTTGTCCTTGAGCTTGAACTTCGATTTGCCGATACCTCTCTATGATATCTCATCAGACAGGAAGTCGGATGCTACGAGGATGAAGGTAGAACCCCAATCATCGGGTGTGGGCCAGCTGGTTCTTGCTCGCCCAGACGGTGGCGAGCTATCGCTGGACGTTGGGCGAGAAGTTCTGGCCCGAGTCGTATCGTCAGATCCTGGCGCTGGTACTGCACGAATTAATCTGGCTGGTCAGGACGTTACTGTCCAAACCAACCTTCCTGTTGCGCGCGGTGACGTTCTGCAGCTGCGAGTGGCTCAGAATGAGGGAGGGTCAATTGCTTTAACCGTTACGCAGGCCCAAACGAGCAATGGCACTGCAATTCCGATCGCTCCTCAAGGCAATGGAGTGCCTGCTGCGAGCAATCTAGCGCAGGCAATGCCTTCGGTCAGTAGGGCCCTTGCAGAGTTTGCTCCAGCTGCGATTCACGAACTGGCAAGGAGCGGGGTTGCCGTAACTCCAGACGCCGTTCAGGTGCTGTCCAAGGCTATCGAGCAGTCAGTTGGAGCTGGCGCGAACGCTCAGTCTTCAGCTCGGGCTTTTGCCGCCCTGGCAGGACGCGGCTTGGAGTTAGACCCATCGGTAGCCGCACGTGTGGCTACTGCGGTGGATACTGCCGGAAGCTTCGGCAAGGAGCTTGCCTCACTTGCGAGTCGAGATCCCGGCGTCGCTCAAGCATTGGGTGGAAAACTAGCGTCAGCCGAGACAATCAGGTCACTGGTAAGCCCAAACCTCACAACCATTGAGCAGGGTCTTGCCAAGATTGCCAATGCAGTGGCCAATGCTCAAGGGGCGAGAGCAGGGACGGCTGCGCTCGCAACGGCGGCAACGCCTGCGTCTGCCACACTCACGACTGCGGCCAACTTCGTAGCGTCTAATGTTGCTACCACCTCCGCACTTGACGATATTGCTCAGCAATCTGGCGGGACAACCCAACAGGCTCGGGCGGCACAGGGAACACCTGTTGTTGGTCAAAGCGGTCCGCTGGCACAGGCAACGCAAGCGGCTAACTCGGCTGCGAGCACGGCGCCGACACTGCCTCAGCAAAGTGCTCCTGCGGCCCCACCATTCGGATCCTCGGTCATCCCCACGAGCATTGCAGATGTAAAGGCCCCGGTCACAAGTCCTACAGATCCTCGGATCCTGCAGAATCAGCAGAGCGCAAGAGCGAACTCAGGGGCACAGGCAGCCGGAGCGGCCGCTACTGCTGCAGGCAGCACTATCCCTCCTCCACTCGCACAAGCAATAACCGAAGTAGCCGTAAGTATGACTCGCTTTGCCGTTGCCCTTGCACCCGGAGAAGGCGTGATTGGTCAAGCAGCCACGCAGCTAGCTCGGCCTGCAGCAGCACAGTCGGCAGCCATTGCGGGTAGCTACCTACCGGCTGCCGCTGGTGGCGCTGGAGCGGGCGATGCCGCGCAGCTTGTTGCGGCCGTCCGAGGAGCTCTTCTAGATGCACTGGGTGCCAATGGCGATCCGCCCCCGCAAGTCAATCAGCTGATTAGTGCCGCCACAGCGGGATCTCAAGGAGCAGCACGAGCACTTGCTGACCTTCTATCGCAGGCTCCACAAAGCGCAGGACTCATTGCCGCTGGGAAGCTGATGCAAGCGCTTCCGTCGCTTATTGCATCTGGACTGTCGCCCGCCCATGCTGCGGAGCTACGTGAGCTTGCTCGCGGTCTTCTCGTCGCTGCCGGATCGGACGGCGAAACGATTAATTCTAGAGATGCGGTGGCGCTGCAGTCCGCCCTCGAGCGTGCTGCGGCGAGTGGCTCTACTTCCGACGTTCGCGAAGATGCAACCCGTCTGCTTCATGCCATGGATGGACAGCAAATTCTGTCTCATCCCAAGACCGGAATGAATCCGGGATACGTGTTCTTTCAGCTGCCCCTACCTGGCAACCATTACGCCGAGGTATTGGTGCGGAGAGAGCCGGGACGCCGAGAGATTTCATTTGAACACTTTGATATCGCATTCTTGCTCGATACAGAGTCATTGGTGTCGCTGATGATTCATCTTGATGCGCATCCCTCTGCAATCAGAGCATCAATCAAGACCGACCGCCCCGAACTG
>CAYTTD010000282.1:0-3342 GCA_964440595.1 uncultured Gaiellales bacterium | reverse complement strand
CGCGTCAAACAAAAGTAATGCCCGAAAGGTTGATGAATGAGCGAAAGAGATGCAGACATCAAAAAGAAGCTGCCTGATAGCTCCCATCCAAGTGACGAGCAGTTGTTTGACCATATCCACGGCGAACCCGGAACCACCAACGACGAAGTTTCAATCCACGTTAATGCCTGCAGCGAGTGCAACGCAAAGGTAATTGCGGCGCGCCAGGGACTCGCATCAGTTGTCGAGTATGCCGGCGCACCTCCGGCTGTTCCTGAAGCCGGTCAGCAAAGGATTGACGCAGCAGTTGGTGCCGAGTGGGCAAGGAGGGAAAGGGTTCGATCCGCCAACAAGGGTATGCCTACCTGGCGCAAGCGCCTCAATGTCGCTGCGCTATTCTGTGTGCTCGCTGTAGTCATGGGAATCGCCGTAGTCGGACCAGGAGGCAAAAGTGCGGTTCAGCATGCTGAGCCATCCGCTGAACGAGACAAATCACCGGCGACTGTAACAACGGGTGACCTTGCCGAACCAGACACTAACGGGCTAAATGCTGAGCAAACGAAGCAAAGGCAAGCAAAGCCTGCAGCCAGCGATTCGGTCATGAAGGATAGCGACGAACAATCAGCAGTAGCGGGTACCGCAGCGGTGGCTGATGACGCAGGTACCAGCGGTGGTCCCCAGAGCGCAGGCAACCCAGTTGCTGAAGACGCGGGCAGCAACACTTTCAGCAAAGGTGACGAGATGGCCTCAGAGCCTGTTCCACCCCCAACGTGTCACTGGATTGACTTCGACAACTTGTCAGAGCCTGTCGGCGCGGATATTACGTCAACGGTGCCGCTTCCCCCGACGATTTATCCTGACTCCAACCTCGACTTCTGGCCTTTGAGTGGCGGGTTCGCTGTTCAGTGCATAGGCTCGGCAGGTTCGGGTGCCGAAGGTGTCGGCGGCAAGCCATAGCGTCGAACCTGAATGATCGTTGCAACAGCTACCCTGTTTTTTGGGTTTGGTTTGGTGTGTGTCTTTTGTAAGACACTCTTACCTGAGCATTCATCCTGATGCTCAGGTTTTACGCTGCTGATTCGCGTCCCGCGAATCAGAGTCCTGCGCCATACACACACCACCCCAAACCCCGGAACCAACCTGAACTCGGTTCACTGGCTTGATTCCGACCACGTGTTGCAGAACCGCGTGTTGGTTGATGTGGGGTGTTTGTGCACGCAAAGGCAGCGCGAACATCCGAGTCGACTTCCGCCCAAAGCGGCATAAGCAAGGAGCGTAACCAGCAGGTGTCAGCATTTGTTGCAACGGCCACTTGAAACCCGCATTAACGGAAAAGTCTTTGCCAGGAACCGGTTTTAATGAGACTCAAATATCGTGTTCCCAAGGACCCAAGAATCGCTTTCGCAGATTCAATTCGTGATCGCCGAAACGCGCGAATCGCTATCGTAGGGGCCGGCGATTACGTGATGGTCCACTCTCAGTGGTCGTGATCATGACCGTCGTGCTCACCATGAACACTCTCGGGATCAACAGCTTCGCCGTTTTCACGAACCTCATAGTGAACGTGATCACCAGAACACCTGCCAGTACAACCAACCTTGCCAATCTCGGCTCCGGATTCAATTGTTGTGCCTTCGGCTGCTTGGACCTCCGACATATGCGCGTAAAGCGTTGACTTGCCGCCACCATGATCAATGATCACCGTGTTGCCATAGCCATCCATCCATCCGCTATAAACGACCTTGCCTGCCCCGGTAGCACCAATAGGTGTACCAGCGGCGGCACCAATATCGATTCCGTCATGATTTCGGCCACCCCTGGGGCCATAGCCGGAGAAGAACTCACCACTCACTGGCCAACCACCGCCGAGCGCAGAGTTGACCTGACCAATTACGTCATTTGAGTGATCGTGCCCGTCGTTCGGATGATGCCCCGATGCGACCGCAGCTGTGAATTCGTTGCGGACGGCTGAACTAGCCAAGACTCCTTGAACCTGAGCTGAGGCGGCGATCATCGCATCGAGATTTGCCTGCATCAATGCCTGCCTCGCTGCACTTGACTGCAGTGCGCTTGCCTGCCTTGCCAGCTCAGCCTTCAATGCTGCCTGTTTGCGAAGGAGCACAGCCAGAGATCTTTCAACTTCAGCCTCATCCTTCTTGAGACCACGTAGCTCCTTGTCGATGTCGGCACGAATCGATCGAACCTTTTTGCGTCGCTCGGCAATGTCTACTCTCAGGTCGATGACGTTCTCAATGATCTCTCGATCCATACGATTCATCTGACGAACCATCTCGGCTCGCGAGAACATATCGTCAACTGATGAGGCGTCAATGATTACCGCTGCCAGGTCTTCGTTGCCACGCTTGTAGGCTTCAACAATTCGATCCTCGAGTGCCAGTTCTGCCTGGTTCAGCTCCTCCGCAAGCCGTTCAAGATCACGCTCAAGGCTCTTACTCTCTTTCCTCAGCGCTTTTACGCGTGCCTTTCTTTTCGCGATCTGCCCCCTGAGCTTGTTTATCTTGAATGTCAGCTTGGAGATTGGCTTCTGCAGGGCCTCGATGCGACGCGCCTGCGCATCCATGCGGGCAACCAACGACGATTGATTTGCGCGCTCGGCGGCAATCCCTTGCTCAAGCTCGGCCTGACCGCCGGATGACACTCCGGGCACAGCCGCGATGGCAAGAGAGGCAGCAAAAAATGTTGCACACGCAAAACCGAGTGCAGGCCTTGCCCCACTGCGAGCCCTGCCCCTTCCGCGAAGGGCAGTCAGCGCCTTTCGTCTTGACCTCAACTGGCGGAAACGCTTCGTATTGGTGATAGACATAGCAACCCATCCAAACATATTGCTCAGGCAACCTTCAACAAATTACCCGATTTATGACAAAAACACACGAAAGTCAGAAAATCTACACAAATGCCAACTCCGGAGTTAATCCCACTACCTTTTCAATCGCGCAACGATACGCGATAAGGCATCTTCGTTGATGCAGTACTTGAATACCTTCGTGGCACCTATGAATCCAACTGGTATTTCGCTGCGATACTTACCCTCAAGCTCAGGTTTACCTTCAATGTCTACCTTTACAATCCGAATACCGAGTCCGGGTGCAATTCGTTCCAGAACATTCTCTGCCTCAACGCAAAGGCAACAATCGCTTGCACCGTACACCACCAGTTCAGTGTGAGTTTGTTTTGGTGCTTTTTGATCCTCCACAATGACCTCTGCTCTCCGGCATATACTCAGAAAACAAAAGATGATCATACCTGCCGGTGTCGTTAACCACACATAGCGCAGCCACTGATTACAACTACATAATCGATTTCGAATTTCAGCTGAAAAAATGTCAACAATCCTTGCCATAA
>CAYTTD010000281.1:0-3342 GCA_964440595.1 uncultured Gaiellales bacterium | reverse complement strand
AGTGAAGCACCGGCGAAGTGGCTTGACAGCCAAAACCTGGATGATGCGATTTCGGAGGCCATACGTATTGTGGGAGAAAGTCCGAATCCACCTGTGTTTGTAGTGGCTCCGGATCACGCTAAGCCGAATAGCGGTCATATCTATGGATTGATGCGCGATAGCACCAGTGCAGCCTGGGGAAATGAAAGAAAAATAGACGAATTCGCAACGGGAATAGTTGCCGTGATCAACGCCAACGGAAATGTAATTCGCTGAGAAAGACTCTCAGCGTCGCCAACGCCTCTGAAATTCTTTGATAAAAGTCAGCATCTCTTCAGTAAACCCAAAGTGATCTGCAAGAACCTCATCAATCAGATCGACTATCGGAAGCGTGCTGGCCTGGGCCAAGTAGGTGTTTTTGATCTGACCCACTGCACGGTAGTTACATGTTCTTACACTCGAGGACTCCCGCAGAGAGCGCATCAACTGCGCAGACAGAGCTGAAAGCTTTAGTGAAGAATCTTGGCTCATGCTGCCAATCGGCATTGCGCTGATCTCTCGCCAGTTCAGGTTGCGGTTATCTGCGTATACCGAAAAAAACCAGTAGAAGAGCGAGCTTGAATATAGCGCCAGGAGCCCTTCCGGGCGTTGCGGGTTTGCCACGGTGAATGCGCGAAGCTCGCTGGGCAGCCGTAGCCGATTCTCTGAATCCCAGACGCCTGGAACAAAATCCGTAAACAACAGGTGGTAGCTCCATCGGCGCTTGTAGAAAACAGCTCCAGAAGAGTCAAAGTCAGCTGCGAGCATCTCGTCGGTTACTCTAAGCGGACTAATGTAGTTCTCGGCTGGGCAGAATTCAGAGAGGCGCTCCAGAATCTCTGCTTCAATTTCAGATCCAATTTTTGCCCATGCCCCGTTCAGCGTTCGTCTGCTGATTGGCACAAATTGCAGCCGATCAAGAAGCCCCTCACGCTCTGAGCTTCGCCAACGGTTGAGAGTGGTTGTCTTCCAATCTTTTTCGCCTTCGTTCACTGACATGCCAACAAATAGCGCAATGCGTTGTTCCACCCCCTTGAACAACGTGGCTGGAACGGCATCAAAGCTACTGATTGTTGCACGGGAGAAGCGTTGTTCCAATAACCTTCTAGCTGGCTGCATGCGATCTGAACAAACGAGGCTAAGTGGCATTACCATGCCTACAGCACCGTCAACGCTTAGCGCGGACAACGCCCGCTCAAGAACCTGCGCCGCCAGGTTGCCACATCCTTTGGTGATCAAGTCGTTCGGAGATTCACTGTTGCTGGTTGTTACAAATGGCGGATTAGCCAGCACTACGTCACAATCTGGAAGTGCACCCTGCGTCTTGGCACACCCTTGTGTTACCTGCAACTCGGGTATCAACTCCCCACCAGGAGAAAGAGTTCGACATGCCAGTCGCAGAACAGTGTCAGTTGTGCGAACGGCGACAAGATCAATATCTACCCCCATCACCAGCTGGCGAAGGCATCGATGTTCGGGCTGATCGTCACTTAATAATCGATCATAAAACCTGTATTCAATTCCTATGTCGCGAATAACCTGAAGCGCCGCGACCAAAAACGCGCCTGCGCCACAGGTTGGATCCAGAATCCTGATTCGCCTCCAACGCTCGAAGGGATCTTCGGGTGCGTTGAACACCCACTCTCTGATGGCACGATCTGCCAGGTAGAAAGCGACGTCCCCCTCTGTGAAGAACCTCCCCATCTCACCGTTGTCAGGCGAGGTTGCAGCGTTCGCGGTCAAGGACTCAATCAACTCCATGCTGCTCGGTGGGGGGACGGATGACGCGTCCGACAATATGTGATGCTCTGCCAGCTCCTCCAAAGCCTCAAGGAGATAGGCACGCCTATCCTGATCCCCTACTCTTTGCTTATCACCTTTTGTCGCGAACATGATTGTCTTATTCCTCCAGCGAACCTCTCACTAACACCTGGCTATGTAACGAAAAAGTGAGGCTTGGACGATAAAAGGGAGAGTGTGGTTTGACTACGGGACGCTAAGCCGGTGCATATTGCAACGAAAATCAAGATTGCGAGCCTTGCTGCAGGCGTGGCTGCAGGAGGAGCAGTAGGTTATATCGCTCGCCGCGAGCTGCCTTCTCCAGAGACTGAACAGCGCCTGAAAAACCAGGGCGTTGAAGTGATGTCTGAGCGCGAAGCTGTATCAATTCTGGCGCCATCGTTTTTTGTCGGAGCCGCCGCTATCGGCACGGGAATCGGCCACCGCTCCAAAACTGCAGCGTTATCGACCATTAGCCTTGGTGCTGCAGCGATGCTGGCAAGCACCGGAGCATCGGCAATGATCAATGCCAACTCAGAGCTGTCGAGCGATTACCTGCATACTCTCGGATTGCTAGGAGCAACAGCAACGATTGGTTTCGGAGTTGGTTCCGTCAAGGCGATTCCTCAGACCGCAGCCAAGTCAGCTGGCCTTGCGGCGCTGGGCGTAGCAGTGGGTCTACTTACCAACGAGACTCTGAACTACCTGAAGACTGCAGGTCGAGATATTTCAAACGGCTTGAACTACGAAGACAACAAACGCTGAACAAGCTATCTTAGCTCCCAACCGTTGCCGGTTCCGCTGCCCGCTACACGAACAAACACACGATAGCCACGTCGTAGCTTCTTCTTTGACTTGAAGGTATAGCTGCCGTCAACCAGTGCATCACCTGTCGCTCTCAGTGCGATCTTCCTGGTCTTGGCCACGATCTTCTTGCCGTTCTTCTTGGCGAACAGGAACTGGATCGTTGCCTCGCTCGAGTTTGTGCGGTAAGACCATTTGAAAGTTGCCTTCCTGGTATTTGGACGATAACGCATTGATGCCGATACCAACCGATGGTTACCAAGTCTTTTGAAGCTTTGTGGACCGGTAGTTATTGCAGTTCCGTCAGCTCTTCGACCCGTCACCCACCAGGTTACGTCCCCGGCTCTGACATCGAAGTCGTTCATAGTTGTGGAAACGCTGTAGTCGTCGAGATCGGTTGAAACAACATCTCCATCACTTCCACCCTGCTTGAGGAAGAACTGCTTTGCAGTTGCATTCGCCATATCCCAGTTGAAGTAGATGTAACCCAGGTCGCCGGCAAGAGTAGTGCCGTTCGCCGGCTCTGTAGCTCGCATTATTGGCGCAGCAGAGGTTGTTGTCCCTCCGGCACCTCCGCCGGTGGTCGTTCCTCCAACTGTTGTACCGCCGCCACCAGTAGTGCCTCCACCAGTAGTACCTCCACCAGTGGACGTACCGCCGCCACCAGTTGTGCCACCACCGCCGGTTGTACCACCACCGCCGACTACCGGCACACGATCAAGATTGCCCTGAGGAACTCCG
>CAYTTD010000280.1:0-3349 GCA_964440595.1 uncultured Gaiellales bacterium | reverse complement strand
TTGTTGGCTATCAGAGTGGTGTATCCACCGTTGATGCCACATGCTTCTCCGTTTGTATCGTGGATGATGTTGTTGATGATGCGCATTCCATAAGCTTCATGTTGAACCCATGGTGGAACCATGAATTCGATACCGGTTCCCTGGCCAGCGGTTATTCCGCCGGTGCCGCAGTCGTATATCTCGTTCGACTCGTAGATGATCGAAGCACTTCCGCCTTTTGCGTATGCACACCAATCGACCGCGTTGTGAATTGTGGACTTGATCACGTGCGAATCCTGCACTGCAACGAAGTCAATTACATTGTCAGTAGCGCCAGACAGGTCAGAGTGTTCTATGAAAATGTGATCGCTCTGATTTGCTTTGAGTGTCTCTTGCGGACCACCACTGAATGTCTGTGCGGTACCGATTCCGTTACCTCTTAGCACTGAATTTCTTATCAGAACGTAGCTGCACTTTTCGCAATGAAAAATGTCGAAGGTGCTTTCCATGTAAAGGTCGATCAGATAGAGGTGACGGGTGTCGTAAACATTCATGGGGGCAACTCGAGCGGTTCCTGGCCCTTTGGCAGCGCGAATGATGATTGGTGCAGCATCCGTGCCGTATCGGGACTCCCAATAGTTAGGCATGGTTCCCGCCTTATAGTTACCGGGCTTTAGCATGATCGTAAAACCGCGCGTGAGCTGTGAGCCTTGCGGGATTCGCTGCCACGCTGCGCTCATTGTGCGGAGGGGTCGTTTTTTTGATCCTCTGGACGCGCTGTCGCGACCATGCTTTGGATCCACCCAGAGTATCTGGTTTCTTTTACCACCAACCGGCAATGGCTTGGCTATGGCCATCTTGTCTTTCAGTACGTCTTTGCCAGCGGCTAATGACGTCTGTGGCAACGTGGCGATTATTCCAAGCAGGATAAGTGCAGCAACGGCGATATGAGTGCCGCGTTGCTGTTTGATTGACGATGGCGCATTGGTTGACATGTTCTGTGTGCTACCCTCGTAACTCTAGAGCAAACCCGGGTGCGGGTGCGTCCGGCCATCGGTGTGGCCAATATCGGGCTGCGCTCTTACCTTTCATTGAACATTAATGACCCTGGCAGGCAATCTTTCATGCACTATCCCGCAGTTTTTACTGAAAGGTTGCCACCCATGATCAGCTCGACATCTGCAAAAAGTCCTTCAGCCACCGTCAAGCCGACGGTCTTCGCAGATGAAAAGCTGCCCAATGGCACTCGTCTGGTGGTGGTAGACGTGCCAGGTGCCAAGAAGGTGGACTTTCGTGTTGCGAGCCTTGCTGGCTTTGGTCAGGAGCCTCAAGGCAAGGGAGGAATTGCGCACCTGACCGAGCATCTTATGTTTGCAGGAACAGGTAAGCGCAGTGAGAAGGAGATCGACCGGCAGATCAAAAGCTGGGGCGGTACCGTCAACGCATACACCCAGCCAAACGAACTGGTGGTTTTCGGCGAGATGCCGAATGAGAAGGCAAAAGAGGGCACAGCCATGTTGCTCGATATGTATGCCCACCCGTCAACGGATGCAAGAGTGGTAGAGCGCGAGAGGCGCATCACTGAGCAGGAGATGCGGATGAAAGTTGGTGACGGTGGCGTCGCTTTTGAGGTGTGGCGTGAGATGGTGCTTGGCAAGAATCCGGTATCTGATCTGCCAGTGACCACGGCCGATGGCTGGGCAGCCAAGTCTGCAACGCCGAACGACGTCAGGGAGTGGCGTGACAGGTACCTCAATGGAAGCAACACGGTGGTATTCGTTGCTGGAGATGCAAAGAAGATGCCTCTTGCTTCGATACGAAAAGATGCTGCAAAGCTTGAGGAAGGATGGCAGAACGACCAGCGTGATTCAGGAATGCCCAAGGCTGCGCCGTCGGGTCGCCATCTGACAATGCTAAAGGATTCTGAAAATGTAAATGTTGAACTTGAGATGGCGTTTCCGATGCATCCGTTCCTGGGAATGGTCACAAACCCGATGGCGCTCAATGTTGCTTCAGAGATATTGTCCAACCAGTTGGTCGATCGCATCAGGGTGAAGAAGGCGTTGGCATATGCGCCATATGTCAGGTCTGGCATTGACGATTCGGTGCTGGGCGTGTCGGCTTCAGTTGAGGTTCATCCACGCGATGTAAAGCAGGCAGTTGAGATTGCGGCAAGAGCCGTGCGCCGGTTGCCCGATTCGTTGAGCGCCGAGCTTGTCGAGCAGACCAAGGCCAGCCTCATGGAGAGGTACAAGGGTCGGCTTGGCTCCAATGAAAGGTTTGTCGAATCAGCGTTTGATCAGGCGATCAGCGGTAGCGAGAAGATCAGCTTGATGACTGAGCGTCAGCTGCTTAATCGGCTTAAGAAAGTAACCTTGGCTGAGGTCAGCATGGCTGCAGAAATTCTTGGCGACTTCAACAACATGAAGATGCTTGCTGTTGGTGCCGTAGGTGAGAAGGTCTCTGCCGACATCAAGTCAGGTCTCGATGCGGCAAAGGTTCCTTCAGATCTGAAGGTAACCAACTTCAACATGCGTGAGTGGCTGAACACGGTTCAACCAACATGGGCGCACTCAGAAGAAAATCACGATCACTGAGCTTTTTCTTTCTTGCCCCGGTCAAACAGCGTGTAGACAGCAGGAACGATTACGAGCGTCAGGAATGTTGCTGTAAGCAAGCCGCCAATTACCACGGTGCCAAGTGACTGGCTGATGATGCCACCTTCACCGCTGACTCCGATTGCAAGCGGTAGAAGTGCCGCAATCGTTGCGACGGCGGTCATGAATACCGGGCGGGCCCTTTGTCTTGCCGCTTCTATCAACGCTTCATTGCGCTTCATGCCTTCCTTTCGTAAGCGAAGGGTGGTGTCAACAAGAAGGATCGAGTTGGCAACAACGATACCGATGAGCAGAAGCTGGCCGATCATTGCCGGTAAACCGAGAGCCCTGCCAGTCACGACGAGTGCCATCAGGCTGCCAACCAACGAAAATAGGATCGGTGTCAGGATCGTGATCGGCTGAGCTATCGACGAGAAGAAGAACACCAGGATGAAGTAGACCAGGATTATTGCGATCAGCATTGCGAGACCGATGTCTTTGAACATGTCTGCGATGAACTCGGCATCGCCTTCGTACGACACTTCAGTTTTGCCCAGATCAAGATCCTTGATCGCTTCCTTGGTATTCGAGATTTCTTTGCCGGTGTTTTCAACCGTAATGAGTCCCTGGACAAGCGCGGAGTAGTCGCCATCTCCGTTTCGAACAATGACGGCGGGCTCCTTTGTCTTTTTCAAATCAGCGACATCGCCAACCGTAACGACCTGTGGGGTCGCTGGAGGCCCTGCAGCATCAAGCAAAGCCTCTGGTGGGGG
>CAYTTD010000279.1:0-3351 GCA_964440595.1 uncultured Gaiellales bacterium | reverse complement strand
CCCTCGCACTTGATATGGCACACCTGAAATTTGAAGAGGCCATAGCAGATGCTTTGACGAGATGGCCGGGCGTTGTGTCTGAGACCGCTGATGCAATGGGAATCGCGCACTTGAAGTCAAGCAATGCAAGCTGGACACGTCACCCGTTCCGCGGCTATGTCGATCTGACTGCCAACGGACGCGTTCTTCTCGAGCTTGCGGGAATAGATACCAGCGTCGCCGCAAGTCGATCGCGAGCTGTTGCCCTCTTCCAGAAACACGCGGTCGGCACTGGCGCCGCCGAAGCTATCGCTGACGAGATCATCAAGGTGAGGGGCACGGCTGCCGGTGACCGCGCCGTTCTCGCAAACCGGGTCTTGGCTGCCGCGAGTGACCGTAAGGCGCTAAAGCGCCTTGTCAAAGACCTGGACGCAAGCGGAGCCTGGCGTCCGATAAGTGAGTCCCGAGCAGGCATTGCAAGAGGCATGGCAACCGACCCAACAGGCGCGGCAATACTTGCCGGAAGCACCGGAGTCGCGTTTTTAGCTGGCCGCGCACACTACTGGCAAACAAAAAACGAAGGTGTTGAAAACGTCTCACCCAGGCTACTCCTAAATGATGCGGCCATTGCAGGTGGCATGTATCTCGGAAACAGAATAGGCGGCTTCAGATTTGTGTTGCCGCTATCAATCATCTTGGGTGGTTCGATTGTTGGCAGCGTTGCGGGCGCCGCAAAGTCGATCAAAGATAACCAATGATCAATGATCAAAAACATCTGCCGGCAGCAGCGCTTTGCCTGGTCTGCCCGACACGCTTGTTGGCGCGAGAACATGATTTGCACCTGAGATAACGGCAACCAGTCGATCGCTCATAACAGCAACAAACTCCTTATTCTGCCCGAACGAGAAGGCTGTTGGCGAATAGGGTGAAAAGCGTTGGCTGACCTGGCGGGTCATTGGCGGAATTGTGCCGTGCGGAGTCGATGCAAAGAATGATGTGGTTCTAACGTTGACCCCGATGAGATCGTAACCATCCTTACCCTGCAGTACCGCAATGCCCCCTTGGCCGGTGGCCGCCAACTTCTCTGCTGCCAACATAGCCTCGTGCCTGCTCGCAACACCGGTCCCAACCACATCTCCGGCCAGCAGATCGGTTTCTCGCCATGACATGACATCTCTGAATCTGGGATTCCTGGTTCCGTAGTCAGCGTCGGAAACCTGGCGCGCCAGCACCTCAGCCTTTGGGGCACCTACAGGGGACGGCCTGAACTCGGTCATCTGAATCTCACTTCCTTGTGATTAATTAACAGCGAAAAGTACGTGTTTTAGTCTATCTGACCAACTGATCGCTTTGAACGCCATCGACCGCTAGTGGCCATGCGATTGACCAATTTCGAATTGTGTCGTTTTATGAATTCAGGAGTGCTCGCGGAAAACGGTGGAGGTCGGCTAATGAAATTTCGCATTCTTGTTGTGGTGTCAGTTATTGCAATGGCAAACACTCTATTGCTGGCGGGCGCCTCCGGCGCGCATGCGAACACTCTGTGCAAACATTACGACAGCTACGCCGTTGGCGACATCACCATTGGGCTAACTCACAAGGCAGGCACACTTTGCGCCGCGCCGGCCAGTGATTACAGGAATTATCAAGGTTGGCTTGGTATTGTGACAGATGGAAATCCAATTTCGACACAACCGAATCCATGCGGGTGGACGCTGTTCGGATACGACATCGATGACCCTCTTCCACCCGTAATGTGTGACAACTTCATTGATAAAAAGATACCTTCGTGGTCGTGGAATGAGAATCGTGGCTGGGTGAGCGACTTGTCAACTGCAAATGTCGAAAACAATCGATCCATTTACCTTGGCGCAAAAGTCTATGTATACCCGTTTACTAACGAGTGGCGCTGGATTTACGCAAAAGATCAATCCGGACACTACGACTGGCACGCCATTGAAGCGAAGTACGTTGCACTTCAATGGTTCACTCCGCGGGAAGTGATTGTTTTTTAGACGCTTGGCGGTTGACCAATTTTGATTTGTGTTGTTCCATGAAAATTGGAGTAGTCGCGGAATGGAGGCCGGGTAATGAAGTTGCGCATCGTTATTGTTGTTTCGATCCTTTCGATCACCAACGTTTTTCTGCTTGGTTCAACCTCAACGGCACAGGCCGGCACGCTATGCAAAAACTACGATCGATATAGCGGTAGCGGATACTCAAATCAGCGCGGAATGTTGTGCGCTGCACCTTCATCCGACTATAGAAACTACCAGGGGTGGTTGGGAGTTGTGACCGATGGGGGTGCTGTTTCGACCACACCTCACCCTTGTGCGTTTTCACTATTTCCCTATGATTTTGACGATCCAATGCCGATGATTGCATGCCCAGCAGTGGCTCCAGGCCCCGCCCCGTCATGGACCTGGCATCCAACTAAGGGCTGGGTAAGCGATTCAGACCCATTCGGCGGCGGATACGTCAACGCGATCTATCAGGGCGCAGAAGTCTACGTCTATCCCTTTACCAATGAATGGCGCTGGGTTTATGCCAAACGGGCAGACGGCACCTACAGCTGGCATGCCATTGAGGCAAAGTATGTTGCGTTGCGATGGTTTACTCCGCGCAGCATGATGCTGCGCTAAGGCCTGACCAGCCAACTGATTCAGACGCGCAAGACGAACAGCTTATTTATCCCAACGACGAACGGTAACTGAGCCATCGTAGTTTCGCGTCGCTAGCGCGACGTCCTCGCGGTCATTGGCGCGATATGCGAGCGACAGAGTCTGATCAGTGTGATCAAGGTTATCCGAGATCTCTGAACCCTTTAGCGGAACTATCCAGAATGCAGCATCCTTGGCCTGAACCACCGCCCAAGCCCCAGTACCAGCATCACCGCGGGACGCGGCAGCCTTTGCAGCAGAAACCGCATCAGTAACATTGGTGCCAACCTTTTTGGCTCTTCCGGCATCCGCTTTGAACGCAGTGATGTCAATCGATTCAATCACGCCATTTTCGTGACGTACCCTTGCTGTACGAGTGAACAATTGAACACCTGCAAGTGCACTCGCTGCACGGTTTGCGAGCTTGGGCGATGGCGACGAAACGCCGGGCACAAGTAGCTCCATTCCGGGCCTGATGACGTTTGGATTCGAGCCGATCGTCGACAAGTTGGCTTGGTAGATGTCGTTCCAGTTTAGCGAGAGCCCAAACCACTCCGAATAGTTTCTAGCAATGACTGAGAGGGATTCTCCCCTACCAACAACATGCTTGATCACACCATTTCGAAAGACCCCTTGGGGAAGGTTTGCAAGGCCAAACCGATCGTCCAAGCCCGGAACCTTTAACAGCTCACCAGGCTGCAAACCGTCAGCA
>CAYTTD010000278.1:0-3389 GCA_964440595.1 uncultured Gaiellales bacterium | reverse complement strand
TGGCAACTCTGAATGTCGAAAACCTTTTTGACACTGAGGACAACCCGGACAAGAACGACACGGTTTCAAGTGAGATTGCCTATCGTGCGAAGCTCGGAAAGATAGCCGGCGTTATCAACAATGGTCTCGGAGCACCAGACATCATTGGTCTGCAGGAGGTTGAGAACGAGAGGGTGCTCAAAGATCTCGCAGAGCACCCCGAGATACGCAAGCTGGGCTACAAGTATTCGATCATGCAGGGGCCGGACAAACGCGGTATCAACGTAGCATTGCTGTATCGCCCCGACCGTGGAGTTGCACTTGAAGGAGTTACGCAGCTACAAGGTACAACAAATCTGCGCGACAAGTACGGTGAGCCCGGTGACAAGAAGAGTGGTCAGCTATTTACGCGTCCACCGCTTACTGCTGACTTGTCGGTGACCGACGCAAAAACCGGTGTGAAGCAGCTCCTCACCGTCGTGGTCAACCACTTTACATCCAAGTTCTCCCCGGATGGAACATCTACTGATCCGTGGCGGGTTGAGCAGTCAACATTCCTCCGTGACTGGGCAAATGAAGCAGTGGAGAAGAACCCTGAGCGGGCCATCATCGCACTCGGTGACTTCAACGACTATGACAGCTCAACGGCAATGAAGATCATTGACGATCGCAATCAGTCATCACTTTTTGACACTGCAAAAATTGCTACGCCAAAAGGTGAGAGGTACACCTATCAGTATCGCGGCTCGTCGCAGGCTATAGACCATATTTTTGCAACGAAATCACTTGTTGACCAGATTGAGGAGGTGCGTGTGGCGCACCTCCATGCTGATACTCCTGAACCCGATAAGAAAGCGCCGCTTGAGCAGCACAAGGCAACCGATCACGACCCTGTTGTAGCGTCGTTCAGATTCCCTGACTCAAGCCAAGGGGCAAAGTAATTCTTTACGGGATTGCGAGCTCACACATCTCGTCATATGTCTCTGGGCGACGATCGCGGTAGAACTGCCATGTGTCACGCACCTGCTTGATCATGTCAAGGTCAATGTCAGTGACAACAACGGCGTCGTCAGTGTCATTTGCCTGAGCGACAATCTGCCCCTTGGGATCACAGAAATAGCTTGAGCCATAGAAGCGGTGAGGATCACTTACGCCTTCCTCAACTCCAACCCGATTTATCGCTCCGATCCAATAACCGTTAGCGGCTGCCTGGGATGGCTGCTCAAGCTCCCACAGGTAGCGAGACAATGATTCAACGGTCGCTGAAGGATTGAACACGATCTCAGCCCCCTTGAGTCCAAGGATGCGGTAGATCTCAGGGAAGTGTCGGTCGTAGCAGATTACGACTCCTACCTTGCCGAGGGCAATATCGAACACCGGGTAGCCAAGGCTGCCTGGCTTGAAGAAGAACTCCTCCCAGAATATGGGACCAACCTGTGGGATGTGGGTCTTGCGGTACTTGCCGAGGTTTGTGCCGTCGGCGTCGATGACAACGGTGGTGTTGTAGTAGACGCCAGGCATTGCCTCTTCATATATGGGCACCACGAGCACCATGTTGTGCTTCTTTGCGAAGTCCTGCATCAGCTTGATGGTTGGTCCATCCTCAGCAGACTCTGCGGACTTGTACCACTCGGTGTTGCCCTCCTGCGCGCAGAAGTACGGGCCGTAGATGATCTCTTGTAGACATGCGATCTGTGCACCTTGCGCAGCGGCATCTTCAAGCATCTCAATGTGCTTTGCAATGGCAGCATCCTTGTCGAGGTTTGCATGCGCCTGAATGAGTGCTGCTTTTACCTTGGTCATCTGATGGGTGTCCTTTCGCTTATCATTATTTTGTTTCAGGCCATAACGGCATTGGCATCTAACTTTGGTGAGTAGAGGCCCGGGCTTTGGTATTCAAATGTGCGTCTGAAGACAAACCTGCCTCGTCCCGCAGATGCAGCATCTGTCAATGTTCCTGCGTCAACCACCAGCTCACCACGCGAATACACCTGCGACACGCAACCCTTTGTGGTCATTCCGTCGTAACATGTGTAGTCAACTGCCGAGTGTGTGGATCCATTCTTCCAGTGGATTGATCCTGTTGGATCCCACAGAACCAGGTCTGCGTCGCTACCTGCAGCGATCGTGCCTTTTTGAGGATACATGCCGAATATCTTGGCTGGATTTGTGGAGTACACCTCGACCAGACGATTCCATGTCAGGTGACCATCCTCAACTGCCTGAGCGAGAAGGGGAAGGCGCTCCTCGATGCCTGGGAGTCCATTTGGAATCTTGGTGAAGTCACCGCGTCCAAGCTCTTTTTGACCTGCGAAGTCAAATGGGCAGTGGTCGGTCGACACCACCTCGAGCTCGTCGCGCCTGATTGCTTCCCAAAGCCTGGTCTGATCGTACTCGGTGCGCAGGGGAGGTGAGCAAACAAACTTCGCCCCCTCGAAATCTGGGCGGTCGAGGTCATTCTGTGTGAGATAGAAGTATTGAGTACATGTCTCACCCCAGATGCGTTCTCCACGCAGACGGGCGTCGGCAATTGCCTGCACTGCCTCAGCGCACGTGACATGCACAACATACAGTGGAGCTCCAGCAACCTTTGCCAGCGCAATAGCTCGAGCTGTTGATTCACCTTCGAGGGTACTCGGCCGAGTACGATAGTGCCATCCTGGTGCCGTGTTGCCATCGGCAAGAGCGCGCTTAACGAGCCGATCAATCACGGGCCCGTTCTCGGCGTGAATCATTACCAGTGATCCGTTTGATGCAGCCTTCTCCATCACTGAGTGCAGCGTGTCGTCGTCCACCATCAAGACGCCGGGGTATGCCAGAAACAGCTTGAAGCTTGTAACACCCTGCTCAACCATTGAGTCCATCTCGTCAATGACTTCAGGCCTTGCATCGGTGATGATCATGTGGAAGCCATAGTCCATAACGGCTTTGCCGTTAGCCTTTGCCCTCCAGTTATCAAGAGCCTGCTGAAGAGTCTCTCCGCGCTGCTGGATAACGAAGTCGATGTGACATGTGGTGCCACCATGCAATGCTGCAATATGACCGGTGTTGAAGTCGTCGCGGCTGGTGGTGCCGCCAAACGGCATATCGAGGTGGGTGTGCACATCGATACCGCCAGGCAGGAGCAGCTTTCCAGTGCCGTCAACTACCGTATCTGCATCGCCAGCGAGGCCAACGCCAATACGAACGATCTTCTCGTCTTCAATCAGCACATCAGCTACATAGGTGTCAGCGGCGGTAACGATGGTTGCGCCGGTAATCGCAGTAGTCATCTCTTCCTGTTCCTCCCTGTTGGCAATAGTGATGGGGCACCGCAGCCTGCACCTCCCCCTTCGGGTGCAGATAAATGCGTCGTCAAGCAACTCTACTTGCAAACACCTGCAGTTGGCAATCTCTGAAGGTGCCCTCTG
>CAYTTD010000277.1:0-3390 GCA_964440595.1 uncultured Gaiellales bacterium | reverse complement strand
AACTCGCAGGCCATCAGTTCCGTCGCCTAGGTTGATGGCCAACTGGTGGAGTTCCCGTTCGCGGCCGATGCATCGCAGCTCCTCGCCAGAGCCAGGATGATTGGCCTCGTCTGAATCTTTTCCCTGCTGAATCCCGTTGGTACTCACACCCGAGTAATCGTCAGAAATGGCAGTTTTCTGAAGTCAAATCAAATCATCCGACCAAATTGCAATAAGCTGATCAGGATGCGGCTGGCGCCAATTTGCCATTAAGGAATTCAATGATCTCGCCTAACGGTTGACCAGGCGTGAAGACTTCGGCGACTCCAGCTTTCTTAAGAGCCTGAACATCATCGGGCGGCACCGTACCCCCAACGACAACCAGAATGTCCGATGCGTCTTCCGCACCCAACAATTCGAGGATTCTCGGCACCAGCGTCATGTGCGCCCCTGAAAGGATTGAAACGCCAATCGCGTGGGCGTCCTCCTGAATCGCCGTCTCAACAATCTGCTCAGGCGTCTGATGCAAACCCGTATAGATTACTTCCATGCCAGCATCGCGCAATGCGCGTGCGATCACCTTGGCGCCACGGTCATGTCCGTCAAGGCCGGGCTTTGCAACAACTACTCGAATTTTTCCAGCCATACCTCAACCCTAGCAGATCACAATCAGAAAACAGGCGTCTCTCTCCAGGTGCCAAATACGTCTTTCAGAACTCTTACGATCTCACCTTCAGTAACCCATGCATGAGCGCAATCAACAAGAAGCGGCATTAGATTGGCGTCATGCTGAGCACCATTTTTCAATGACGCCAACGAATTTTCAACTGCCTGAACATCGCGACTCGTGCGCAGTTCAGCAACACGCTTTACTTGAGCCTTTTCCAATTCAGGATCAATCCTGAGAATCGGAATCTCATCAACTTCTCCCGTTGCGTACGCATTGACACCAATGATCTTTCGCTGCCCCGCTTCGACCTCCTGCTGGTAGCTGAAACTGGCCTCAGCGATCTCTCGCTGCTGAAAATTCTTCTTCACTGCCTCAACGCATCCACCAAGCTCATCAATTTGTCTGAAGTACTCGTATGCATCGGCCTCGATTCGAGAAGTCATTTCTTCGACGAAGTATGAGCCACCCAACGGATCAATCGACGAGGCAACATTTGTCTCCTCCAGAATAATCTGCTGCGTCCGTAAAGCGACCTGTACGGCCTCCTCGGTTGGCAGAGCCAGAGCCTCATCATATGAGTTGGTGTGAAGCGATTGACAGCCACCCAATACCGCTGCCATTGCTTCGATAGCCGTTCTTGCAATGTTGTTAAGTGGCTGTTGTGCAGTAAGTGAAACACCAGCGGTCTGACAATGAAATCTGCAAAGCAGCGACTTGGGATTTTTTGCACCAAACTTGTCACGCATCACGGTTGCCCAGATCCTCCTGGCAGCCCTAAGTTTGGCGATTTCTTCAAAGAAATCAATGTGGGCATTGAAGAAAAAGCTAAGCCGCGGAGCAAAAGAATCCACATCCAGGCCGCGATCGACTGCTGCCTCAACGTAGGCAAAACCATCTGCAAGAGTAAACGCCAGCTCCTGAGCGGCGGTGGCCCCAGCCTCGCGAATGTGATAGCCGGATATCGACACCGGATGCATCCGCGGTAGCTCCGTGGTGCAGTACTCGATCATGTCTACTACAAGCCGCATACTCGGATCAGGCGGGAATAACCACTCCTTTTGCGCGATGTACTCTTTGAGGATGTCAGTTTGTACGGTACCGCTAAGTGCGTCTCGTGCGACACCTTGCCTGTCAGCTGCTGCAACATACTGTGCCAAAACAATTGGTGCCGGACCGTTAATCGTCATAGACGTCGACACTTCCCCCATGGGAATACCGGCAAAAAGACGCTCCATGTCGGCAAGCGAATCGACGGCGACCCCTTCGCGCCCCACTTCACCCAATGAGTGAGGATCATCTGAGTCATAACCCATCAACGTAGGCATATCGAAAGCTACTGATAAACCGTGTTGCCCGTGCGATAGAAGGTACTTGAAACGCTCGTTTGTTTCGTCAGCAGTGCCAAATCCTGCGAACTGACGCTGAGTCCACGGGCGCCCACGATACATCGATGGATACACACCTCTGGTGTATGGGAATTGCCCAGGGTATCCAAGATCCCGCTCGTAATCGACTGCGGCAGATTCCGGCGTAGACATCCTGGGGATCGCAGCGCCTGACATTGTTGTCCATAGCTCATCACGGTCTTTTGAACCAGCAATATCAGCGCGCCAGGCAGACTCGTGCTTATTTACCGAATCAACCGGAGTGTCTAGGTGTGAACCCATGGGTCGTGGTCTCCAATACTTCAAGAGTCAACAATGGCATTGATTCTACTTAGAATTCGATACCACGTCGTGCTGGAATTCCGGCCTCATAAAAATGCTTGACCATTCTCATTTCGGTAACCAGATCCGCTATCTCAACAAATTCAGACGGAGCATCGCGCCCCGTAATCAATACTTCCACGTGCGGCTGCCGCGACTTGATGATGGAAATAACCTCAGAGACATCCACAAGGCCCATGTCAGCCGCGCAATTCAACTCGTCCAGCACTACCACGTGGAATTCGCCAGATTCCATAGCCTGCTTGGCTACTTCAAGACCACTCTGCGCCACCTGAACGTCTTCCTCTGCTGGCGCACTCGGATCAACAAAGCCCATTCTTCCGGCAAGGTGCCACTCGACCATTGGAAGATATTCCTTTATCGCACGAAGCTCACCGTAATTGGGATCACCTTTCAGAAAGCTCACGATCATGGATCGATGGCCGTATCCTGCGGCCCGAAGCACGAGGCCTAGAGATGCAGTTGTTTTTCCCTTGCCATCGCCGGTGTATACCTGCACGCAACCTGGCCTGCCGCCATGACGCTCACTGCGTTCGAGATCCTTGACTCGATCACTCTTCCAGTGTTTTTGCCCAAGGCCCTCGAACGACATATTCATAGGGCAATGATACGTCACACCAAGCGGGAACCGACCAAACGAGCCCGAGCTTACGTCAAATTGTGTCACTTTCAGGGAGGTTCGCCGCAGTCTTGAGATAGTCGGTCAGACGCAATCGCGAGCTGGCTAGTATTTCGTCATACACTGCAACGCAGCGGTTTTTCCACGAACCTTCGATCGAGTTATCTACCCTGATAATTCTCAACCTGACGGGTATGAACTCAACGTCGTTCAACAAAAGTCGCGCCTCAACCACATCACCCGGCGTAAACGGCGCACCGGTCATGAACCTTAGCGACTGTTCGCCGACTTGCACGGTATGTGTAGTCAACTGTGTGCCCGCCGTCACAGCAGCGCCCATCACTACTCGAAGCTGCAGCGGAAGGGAGATACTGCATTGCACCTCAGCCTTACCT
>CAYTTD010000276.1:0-3401 GCA_964440595.1 uncultured Gaiellales bacterium | reverse complement strand
TGCACGCGCAAATGGCCGTCGCAAAGTAACGAGCGTGCACAAGGCAAACATCATGAAGCACACAGACGGCCTGTGGCTGCATGTGTCACGTGAGGTTGCAAAGGAGTATCCAGACATCGAGTTTGAGGATCGCATCGTTGACAACATGTGCATGCAGCTGGTGCAGAAGCCAGAGCTCTACGACGTGCTCGTGCTCCCTAACCTCTACGGCGACATCCTCTCCGACCTTGGCGCAGGACTCGTTGGCGGTCTTGGGCTCGCCCCGGGTGCAAACATCGGTATCGACGCCGCGCTGTTCGAGCCCGTTCATGGCTCTGCACCAAAGTATGCCGGGCAGAACAAGGTAAACCCGATGGCAATGATGTTCTCGGGCGTAATGATGCTGCAGCACCTTGGTGAGCAGGACGCCGCACGCAGGCTTGAAGACGCGCTTGCTCATGTCATTGAGGAGGGAAAGGACGTTACCTACGACATGAAGCCAAACCGTGACGATCCAACAGCCGTCGGCACGAGTGGCGTTGCTGATGCCGTGTGCAATCTGCTTCAGGCAGCAAGGGTCTAGATAAGTAGAAAAACTCCAAAGGAAAGAAGGAATGAAATGGGACGATTCAAGGTAACCGTTATCGGTGCTGGCAACGTCGGTGCAACAACGGCTCAGCGTGTCGCAGAGCGTGACTACGCGGATGTCGTGCTCGTTGACATCGTGGAGGGGCTGCCACAGGGCAAGGCTCTTGACCTCTGTCAGACCGGCCCCGTAGTTGGCTATGAGCCCAACATCGTAGGCACCAACACCTACGAGGAGACGCTCGCAAGCGACGTCATCGTGATCACAAGCGGCGTTGCTCGCAAGCCTGGCATGAGCCGCGATGACCTGTTGACAACAAATCAGAACATCGTGCGTCAGGTAACCAAGGCTGCTGCAGAGCAGTCACCGAATGCAATCATTGTCGTGGTGTCGAATCCGCTCGACGCGATGTGTCACGTAGCGCTTGATTCCAGTGGTTTTCCATCTGAGCGCGTCGTCGGCATGGCCGGAGTTCTCGACTCTGCAAGGTTCCGCACCTTCCTGGCATGGGAGCTCGGCGTAAGCGTTCGCGACGTTACCGGTTTCGTGATGGGTGGCCACGGCGACACGATGGTTCCAGTTGTGTCGAACACCAACGTTTCAGGTATTCCCGTGACCGAGTTGCTGTCGCCAGAAAGGTTGGAGGCAATCGTCCAGCGCACCCGCGATGGTGGTGCTGAGATCGTTAAGCACCTCAAGACTGGCAGTGCCTACTACGCACCGAGCGCCGCTGCTGTTGAGATGGTGGACTCGATCCTCCTTGATCAAAAGCGCGTGCTGCCGTGTGCTGCATATCTCAAGGGTGAGTACGGCGTAAACGATCTCTACCTTGGAGTTCCAGTGACGCTGGGCCGCAAGGGCGTTGAGAAGATCCACGAGGTTGCGCTGACCGATGATGAGAAGTCGCAGCTTGAGAACAGTGCCGGCGCTGTTCGTGAGCTCGTTGAGGTCATGACAGCAACAGCCTAAGTTTAGAAAATGATGCATGAAGCGTCGCCAGTTGGGGTACGAGTCCAGACAAGCCCCAGCGGGCGGCGCTTTTTTCATGCCAACGCATAGTGCGCCGACAACCCCGGGAAGAATAAGAGCTGATAGGGAGTAGCAAAGGTGAAATCACGTGAAGAGGTAATGGCAGGTTGGTATGCAACTCGAACTGTTCACATGCCGGATGATGATGAGCGCGGGATCACATCGATCCTGATCTGGATTGAGCATCGTGAGAATGGGCAGTGGGCCGTTGGGCGTGCCAGTGATCTTCAACAACGTGACTTTGCTGAGCCTCAGCAGCACGACTACATATTTGAGGGGTATGAGATAGACGACGCACTTGAGGCAGCAAACAATGCGCTTGAAGATGACGTCGTTGCCTCAGAGAGAGATGGCATCGAAGAACGTGCGGCGCCGTTTCTTCGCAAGGAGCTTGAAGAGCCTCTCAACGAATGGTTCTGGGGCAGAAGAGCCCGTTAGCTCCACTTGGATCGTCGGAAATGCCACCAGTAGCGTCCAGTGTCGACTTTGAGACCACGCAGCCAACCCGCGTGGTTTTTGGCTCGGACGCCGCCACTCACATTGCATCATTTGCGTCTGTATTTGGCACACGCGTGCTGATTGTTTGCGGCCAGACATCTGCCAGGCGCAACGGTGCGCTTGCTGACGTTGAGCGGTCGCTCAGCGAGAAGTCGCTGACTATTGAGTATCTGGAAGGAGTACCATCGAATCCTGCTACGGGAATCGTTGAGGCTGGTGCCGCATTCGCAGCGGACAGAGAGATTGACGTGATCGTCGCCGTAGGGGGTGGCAGCGTAATTGATACAGCCAAGGCAGTGTCGGTGGCAGCGCATCTTGATGCTCCTGTGCGATCGCTGCTGTCAGGCATCGATCGGGAAAAGGTAGTTGAGGTAAATCGCACCATGCCCGTGATCGCCGTGCCTACATTGCCGGGAAGTGCCAGTGAGGTGAATGGCACCTGCGTGTTGACTGACACTGATACCGGTCGGAAGCTGTCTTTTCACACCGTGCTTGCGCAACCGAGGGTCGCACTGGTTGACGCTACGTATGCGGCGCGCGCTCCAACAGAGCTTCTTTCTGCCGGGGCGGCCGACGCAATGTGTCATGCGCTCGAGGCAGCGCTCTCAAAGCGTGCAAATATCGCGAGCGATACCTGGTCCCGTGCAGCGGTAGATCTTTTGGTCGAAGCCGGCGAGGAGGCGGTCGTCGCTCACGACCGCACGGCAATGGCGAAGGTCATGTGGGCTTCCGCCCTTTCTGGGCAGGCACTTGCTTCTGCGGGCAGTCTGGTAACGCATCCAATAGCTCACTCCGTTGGCGCCAGATTCGGTGCTTCTCACGGTGTAGCAACCGGCGTATTTGAGCCGGTCGTGCTGGCGGTGCTCGCTGGCAGGTGGTGTGACAACGCTGACACGGCCGGGAAGGCAACGGAGATTGCTGGATGGTTTTCCGGAAGTACACCTGCTGATGACAAGGCTGCAATGCGGCTGCTCGTTGGAAGGTTGATGGCCTGGTATCGCAGGATCGGATTCGAGTACTCGCTTGCTGATCTTGGTGTCAGCAGAGAGCACATTTCGCAGCTGATTGATGACACGCTACTTAGTGGATCACGAGGCCTTACAAACGTTCCTGGTGGTTCAATCTCGGCTTTTGATGTGGAGGAGATCATTGAGGCCGCACTTACTTGTACATCGGTGACAGTTCCTCGTGCGCTGATTCGTTGAATTGTAAAGCTTGAACCCGTTCGTTTTGGGTGTCTGAGTGTGCCTTTTGGGAGGCGCGCTTGCGTGAGCGCATGTCCAGGCGGTCACGCTTCACGCTGCTGAAT
>CAYTTD010000275.1:0-3407 GCA_964440595.1 uncultured Gaiellales bacterium | reverse complement strand
GATGCTACGAGATTTAACAAAAATCTCATCGCAGCGGACCGTTTGGTTAGATGCGCGATACAGCCAGGTATGCAATTCCGCCAACAGTTAGAGCCACCACGTTCGATGCGGCAATGTAAACCAATGCTTTGAGCGTAGATCCGGACGACAATAACGCGAGGACTTCAACAGAAAAAGCGGAAAAGGTCGTAAAACCACCAAGTACGCCTACAAGTAACAGCAGGCGAAGGTAGGAGTCCGATGTCGCCCCCGACGGATCAAACCCAATCAGCGCAATCAGGACACCGGCGAGCGCACAACCTACGACGTTGACGCACAAAGTAGCCCACGGAAAGCTACTTGGAATGCTGGCAACCAAAAGCGCCGCTGTGTAACGTAGTGCAGCTCCAAAACCACCACCAACGGCAACGATTGCGATGCTCGATACTTGCCCTGGAGAATCGGCCATTGTGATTCCTTTCGACGCTGATCTGCCCGCAAACTACAGCTGTTCAAACGCACGCCAGGAGCGCTATCCAGTTGGCCGTTGTCCATTGATCTTGCTGCAACCATTAAATCAGCTCGGCCATCCTTTGGCCTTAACGAAACCTCTGCTGGACGATAAACGATATCCGGGTGTGGGACGCTGAATCGCATTTGTCGGGAAAGCGGACATCTTACGGGCAATCGTAAGGGCAATCGTAATCAAATGCAGGAGACAGGGACAATGAATCCGATTGGAGCAATCGAATTAACCAGGCCATCAATTGCCTCGCGCGCTCTTAGAGCTGCGGCCCAGGCCGAGCCACTGATTAGCCATGCTGATTCCATAATTGCACCACTTGCCATGCCAAAGCACCTTGAGGATCAGATTCCTCTTGCATTGAAACTAGTCAAACATGAGAGCGACGCAGCAAAAAGTGTTGCATTACTTCAGCGTGACTCAGCCGCGCTGAGCCGGATGGAAGACATTTTTAGAACCGGAGTTATTGATGACAGCAGACAGTTGGTTCTTGGTGACCATGGAACGAACGGTGTTCTCAAGCGGGTGATCGTGAGAAACACAGCCGGAACCGAGGCATATGAAGCGATTATCAAGCCGCCAAATGCACAGGTTGCGCAGGAGGAGTTTGCCTACAGATTTGGTAAACGGCTTGGAATAGACGTGCCGGTGGCGGTGCGGCGGCCAGAACATGGCATTCTTATCGAGTTCATGAAGGGTCAACAGGCCGATCAGGCAAGCGTTGCAAGCGCACAGGCAATCGAGGGCCTGCTTCACAAGCGGGTGATCGATGCCACAAGAGGAATGCAGAACATCGACACCGCTACATCGGCCAGAGTCGAACGAGAGCTGCGGCAAGTGCTTGACTATCTAACTGCCAATTACGATCGGCAACCAGCAAACGTTCTGGTTAACACCGATACCGGCCGGGTAGCGTGGATTGATAACGGCGCAGTTGGCCTGGGAACAGGTCTCAGAAGCAAGAACCCAAGGCTGAAAGACGCATTTCAGGTACCAAAAGGCTCACCGGCAAGAGTTGACCTGCACCCACTGACGGTTCAGATAATCAAGGAACGGATTACTCCCGAGTTCATCAGAAGCATCCACAGTGACTACCTGAAGACAACGGTGGACGGAAACGTGGACACGCTGCAGAAGGTCTGGTTGAAAGGCCTTGGCATGGGTTGGTTGCCACACCAGATGGAGAAGCGCCTTGAGCATGTCGTGAAGCACGGCTACTACACTTACAATCGTGCGCCGGTGCTGAATGCGGTTGGTAGCAACATTGGTCCAAAGGTCGTCGACGCCTTCAGGGCGACAACCAGATAATCCAAATAATAACCAAAACCTTACAATTCCATCATTGATTGCAAACGTTTATGTGCTGCAATGGGTGTTATGGGTAGGGACGAGCACGATCAGGTGCCTCAGGAACATATGGGTCAAATCGCCGAGCCTGACGACGGCGAAATCACTGGACAATGCTTTCGGTTTCTTAAGTCCGTGCCAATCCTGAGTGGGCTGGACGAGAGTGCCCTTTGGCGAATGGCAACCTGTGGACAGTCGATGAAGTTTCAACCC
Organism: uncultured Gaiellales bacterium; assembly: GCA_964440595.1. Classification (GTDB taxonomy): domain Bacteria; phylum Actinomycetota; class Thermoleophilia; order Gaiellales; family SKUG01; genus CAYTTD01. Next base: position 1,345 of record CAYTTD010000275.1, on the reverse strand, counting down.
GGAACGGTGATCGTTGACGAAGGCGACCCAAGCGATTACTTCCATATTGTTTCGAGCGGCACCGCGATGGTTTTGAAGCGCGATCGTTACGGTTTCGAACATGAGGTGGCACGTCTTGTACAGGGTAGCTACTTCGGTGAACTTGGACTACTAACCAACGGTCCGCGTACAGCAACCGTGCAGGTTGATGAACACTGCGACCTTGAGACATGGTCATTCAACGCGCAGGACTTTCATAACCTGGTTGCCGAACACGTTCTGCTGTTCAGAGTGGAACGAGAACGCAGACGCATGAAGAGACGCCAGATTACCCGCAGGATCGATTTGAAGAAATTGAGGGTATTGGAAGGGTTGTCTAGAGGCGAGCGGATGCGCATCGAACGGGATGCAAGAATTGACGTGTGGGACTCTGGCGAAGCGGTGTTCAGACAAGGTGATACAGCTGATCGCTTTTATGTGGTGATCGACGGAACCGTAGACATCGAGGTTGACGGTTCCAGCGTCGCTCAGTTAGGTGCCGGTGATTTTTTCGGCGAGACCGCACTTTTGATCAACAGCTGCCGCACAGCAACAGTACGATCCAAGCGTATTGCAACTTCTACCTGGTCCATCTCTCGTCAAAGCTTTCAACACCTTGTCGGCCATTACCTGTTGCGTGACAAGGAGCTACGCGCAATCGTTGTCGCCAGGATGCCTCGCATCGAAGAGTAGGTTGACTAACCATGGATTGGTTTAGATAACCCTATTTACCCGCAGAAGCGCTGATCCTCGACCGTAGTGTTTTTCTGTTTGGAGTCTCCTGCATCAACATCTCTGGCACTCTCACGCCATTGCGACGAAGCTTCGTCAGGAACTGCGGAATAACCCCCGTCGGTTCAATCGGCCCCATCAACCTGCTTCCAGCCAAGGCCGCTTCTTCGGCTGCATCCCCTTCAAGCACTCGAGCATTGAAGATGTCTTGCATGGTGATGACTTCCCCTTCGAGCGCCCCCACCTCGGTGATGCTCACGATCCTTCGTGAGCCGTCCACGAGACGAGCAACCTGCACTACCAGGTCAAACGCATTTGAGATCTGCTCGCGAATCGCACGGAGCCGGCAAGTCGACTCCAGCAGTCAACACAAGCGTCTCCAGCCTGTTCAGTGCGTCACGCGCAGAGTTGGCGTGAATGGTGGTCAGACACCCATCGTGACCAGTATTCATTGCCTGCAACATATCTACAGCTTCCGCACCGCGACACTCACCTACAATGATGCGGTCAGGTCGCATTCGGAGCGAGTTTCTGACAAGATCACGAATCTTTACCTCGCCCTGACCTTCGATGTTTGATGGTGGCGTCTCAAGTC
>CAYTTD010000274.1:0-3429 GCA_964440595.1 uncultured Gaiellales bacterium | reverse complement strand
GTAATTAACTCAATAAAGCTACTTACGGAAACGCCTATTAATGTCCTGGGCATTAACTGCTCAACCGGGCCCCACGGCGCTCTGCGCATGCTCGAGAGCATCAGTGCGGTTGCCGGAGATCTTCCCATTAGCGTCATGCCCAATGCCGGTCTCCCGTCACGAAGAGGGCAAGCGTTTCAATACATAAGCACTCCCGAATACTTTGCCGAGTATGCACTAAGGTTTATCGATGCCGGCGCTACCATCGTCGGAGGTTGTTGTGGTACATCCCCAGAACACACTCTTGCTATGGCAACCGCAATAGTCGACTCAGCAAAATCATCAAAGACGATGATCTCAATATCCGAACCAGATGCATCACTGGATTGCGAGCGACCCCAAAGATTGGAGATTGAATCAGCGTACACCACACCAACCAGGTTTGCTCAGGCGTTGCAAGAGGGACGATTTGTGGTGAGTGTGGAGCTTGCACCTCCCAAGGGAATAAACCCGGAGAAGGTTTTGTCCGGCGCAGCTATGCTGGAACAACGAGGGTTAGAGTTCGTGAACATTACAGACGGTGCAATGGCACGGGCAAGAATGGGATGCGTAGCGGTTGCGAAACTCGTTCAGGAACACACCTCACTCGAGTCAATTATTCACTTCACCACAAGAGACCGAAACCTCATGGCGCTTCAGAGCGAGTTGATCGGTGCCCACGCGATGAATGTGCGCAACGTCCTGGCTCTGACAGGCGACCCGCCTGCAGTTGGAGACTTTCCCGATGCAACAGGTGTCTGGGACATAGAGTCGATGGGGCTCGTTGAGGCAATTGTTGCCATGAATAGCGGCAGTGATCTTCGCGGTCGCGACATTGGTGAAAGCGCAAATTTCTGTGTTGGCTGTGCAGTTAACCCAACATCTGAAGACGTTGAGCTTGAGCTGGAGCGCTTCGAACAGAAAATTAAGGCGGGAGCTCAATTTGTGATGAGCCAACCCTTATACGACATCGCAACTCTGCATGATTTTCTGGAGAGAACTGTTGATTTTGACGTGCCGTTTCTGCTTGGAATTCTTCCGCTTCAGAGCCTGAAGCATGCAGAGTTCATGCACAACGAAGTTCCAGGAATTGTGGTGCCCAGGGAGCATAGAAAACGAATGGCTGATGCCGGGAAGGATGGCGTTGCTGCCGGCATTTCTCTGGCTCAGGAGCTGATTAGCGAAGCACAGCAGTATGTAGACGGCATTTACCTGATGCCGTCTTTTGGACGCTATGAAATCTGCGCCGACGTGCTGGATGCTCTTGACTCCACCAGAGATCCAGCATCAACAAATCTAACCGCACAAGGAAGTAGCGTGCCGCAATGAATCAGCAACCAAACACCCCCTGGACCAGGTCTGGCCGTATCGACGAGCTTGCAAAACTGTTGACGAAAAAAATCCTGGTCATCGATGGTGCGATGGGCACGATGATCCAGAGAGAAAACTTATCGGAACAGGACTATCGCGGGACAAACAACCAGGAAGAAAACCGATTTCAGAGCTGGAAAACAGATCTAACCGGAGCAAATGATCTACTCTCACTCACTCGACCCGACATCATCGGCAAAATCCATCGTGCATACCTGGCAGCCGGCTGCGACATACTCGAGACAAACACCTTCAACTCCACCACAGTGGCACTTGCGGATTACTCACTTGAGCCATTTGCGAGAGAATTAAACTGCGTGGGCGCCAGACTTGCGCGCTCAGCCGCTGATGAGTTTGAAGCCAGTGATGGGCGTCCCCGCTACGTAGCGGGCGTTCTGGGCCCCACAAACCGCACTGCGTCGATTTCCCCCGATGTCGAAAACGCCAGCTTGCGAAACATTACATTTCGCGAACTCGATGATGCCTATCTTGACGCAGCAATCGGGCTGATAGAGGGAGGCTCAGACCTCATACTGATCGAGACCGTGTTCGACACACTGAATGCCAAGGCAGCGATCGTGGCAACAGAACGAGCATTTGTGGCAACAGGTCAGACGTTGCCGATAATGATTTCGGGAACTATCACCGATCTAAGTGGTCGAACACTCTCCGGTCAGACTGCTGAAGCATTCTGGTATTCAGTGCGCCATGCAAACCCGATCTCAATCGGGTTCAACTGCGCGCTTGGGGCAACCGATATGCGGCAGCATGTTCACGCGGTATCTCAAATTGCTGACTGCGCAGTCTCGGCACATCCCAACGCAGGGTTGCCAAATGAGTTTGGTGAGTACGATGAAACACCGGAAATCATGGCGGCAGAACTCAGGGAATTTGCCACCGCAGGCCTACTGAACATGGTTGGCGGTTGTTGTGGTACCACTCCTGAACATATCTCTGCAATCGCAAATGCAGTCGAGGGACTTCCACCGCGAAAGGCTCCAGAACCTGAACGACGACTCTCGCTTGCCGGGCTTGAACCTCTTGTGGTCATGGAAAGCACCAACTTCGTTAATGTTGGTGAAAGAACGAACGTCACCGGTTCAAGAAAGTTTGCTCGCCTAATTGAGAACGGCGAATACGAAGAAGCTGTTGAGGTTGCCAGGCAGCAGATTGAAGGCGGCGCACAAATCATCGACATTAACATGGATGAGGGCATGATTGACTCGGTCGATGCGATGGTTACCTTTTTGAATCTATTGGCAGGTGAACCAGACATCGCGAGAGTGCCTTTCATGATAGACAGTTCCAGATTTGACGTAATCGAAACTGGGCTTGAATGCGTGCAGGGCAAGGCAATTGCCAACTCCATTTCGCTCAAGGATGGTGAGGAAGAATTTTTGCGGCGGGCCCGCAGGCTCAGACAATTTGGCGCCGCTATGGTAGTGATGGCGTTCGACGAAGTTGGTCAAGCTGATACGCTCGAACGACGCATAGAAATCTCAGAGCGCGCCTGGCGCCTACTTGTAGACAAGGCAGGCGTTGCTGAAGAAGACATTATCTTTGACCCCAACGTATTTGCCGTCGGCACCGGCCTTGAGGAACATCTGACCTGCGCGACCGATTTTATCGAGGCAACCAGACACCTCAAGAAGTTTGCCCCCCGATCTCACGTGTCAGGCGGCATAAGCAACGTAAGCTTCTCGTTTAGGGGCAACGATTTCGTGCGGGAGGCTATCCACGCAGTATTCCTGTACCACGCAATAGCGGCGGGTCTGGATATGGGTATCGTCAATGCTGGCGCACTTGCGATCTACGATGAGGTGCCGCAGGAGTTACGTGACTCAGTTGAGGATGTAGTTCTGAACAGACGCCCTGATGCTACCGAGCGACTCCTTGAGATAGCACAGAAGTATCAGGGAGATAGTGGCTCGGCGAAAAATCAATCAGGAATGGATGATCAGGACGAATGGCGCCAGCTATCGCCTGAAGAGAGAATTGTTCATGCCATCGTCAAGGGTATCGACTTGCATATAGTCGACG
>CAYTTD010000273.1:0-3431 GCA_964440595.1 uncultured Gaiellales bacterium | reverse complement strand
GATATTGGCGTGAATTCGCCCAGGGATTTTTCTCCGGCCAAGGCAGGATTTTCATCCGCTGTAGACGTAAAGACTCTGTTCGATCGCTTGGCAGAGTCTTTGAAAGACTCAAAAAGGCGAATTCAGATACAGCCATACAGCGTCGACGAGCCCATTCATCTGCTATCTGAAGTAAACGCGCGCGCCGCTCTCGCGGAAATGCGTGAAAACCTTGTACAGATCAGGCGATCTGGTGACCGACAACGAGTGACCCATCTGTTGGTTGAATTACCCGCTGACGAATCTGGCACTCCTGTCTTTGGTGTCGTTCGGTCCAATGTGCCAGGCGCAGAGTTGAAAAAAACGCGCGCATTTCCGCAAGCAGATCATCCTCGAGTTGTTGGAGCAACCGACTTCTACCACACGTATCCGTTTCGCACTAATTAGCACAGCTATGCGCAGAATTCGATGGCATTGTTGGTTGTAAGCGACGGGCCTGTGTCACCAATTGCGTTACTATCGCATTGGTTTTCGTGAACCTACGCCCCTTATCCGGCAAACCAACACCTAGTGCGGGAGCAATCTTATGCCTGATCTTGAAATCAAAAATCTCCATGTAGAAATCGACGGCGCCACAATCCTTGACGGGATTGACCTGACAGTGAACAAAGGTGAAGTTCATGCAATCATGGGCCCGAATGGCTCAGGCAAGAGCACGCTTGCCTACACGTTGATGGGCCATCCTTCTTACGAAGTTACGGAAGGCAGCATCGTTTACAAGGGCGTGGATCTGCTGGAGCTTGAGGCTGATGAGCGTGCCCGCCTTGGCATGTTCCTGGCATTCCAGTATCCCCAAGCGATCCCCGGTGTCTCGGTGATGAACTTCCTTCGCATGGCAGTGAATGCAAAGCGCGGCGTTACCGGTAGTGGTCGAAACGACGACCCGGATGCACCCAAGCCAATGCCAATTCCAGAGTTTCGCAAGAAGATTGAAGCAGCGATGAACCTTCTGAAGGTCGACCGCGACCTGTTGAAGCGCTACCTGAATGACGGCTTCTCCGGCGGTGAGAAGAAGCGAGTCGAGATACTGCAGATGGCTATGCTTGAGCCGCAGATCGCAGTGCTTGACGAGACTGACTCAGGCCTCGATATCGACGCGCTTCGCGTGGTTGCGACCGGGGTGAACTCGCTCGTCAGCGAGACCGGCATGGGCGCAATCGTCATTACCCACTACCAGAGACTCCTTGAGTACGTGAAGCCTCAATTTGTTCACGTGCTTGCTCAAGGTCGCATCATTGCCAGCGGCGGACCCGAGCTTGCCGAGCGCCTTGAGGACCAGGGGTATGCCCAGGTGCTTGCTGAGGCTGGCATCACCGATGTAGAAAACAACGGTGCCGAGAACGTTGCGGTAGGTGTCTGAAATATGACTCGCACAGATCTGACACCTGAAGAAGCTGAAGCAGTTGACATTGGCGACTACAAGTATGGATGGTCGAAGCCTGAGAACTACGTGTTCAAGGCAGAGCCAGGCATTGACGCCGAGAAGGTTGCTGCGATCTCAGAGCACAAGGGCGAGCCCAGTTGGATGCTGGATCTCAGGCTCAAGGCGTTCCAACATTTCCTCGAGCGACCAATGCCAAAGTGGGGCGGTGCGCTGGACGAGATCGATTTCGACTCAATCCACTACTACATCAAGCCAACCGAGAATCAGGCAGATTCCTGGGAGGAGCTTCCTGAGGACATTAAAGACACGTGGGACAAGCTGGGAATCCCTGAGGCTGAGAAAAAGTTTCTTGCCGGCGTTGGCGCTCAGTATGAGAGTGAAGTTGTGTACCACAAGCTGCGAGAGGATCTTGAGCAGCAGGGCGTGATCTTCCTTGATATGGATTCAGGCCTTCGTGAGCACGAGGATATTGTCAAGGAATACTTCTGCACAGTTATTCCTCACAATGACAACAAGTTTGCAGCGTTGAACACGGCTGTGTGGTCTGGTGGGTCATTCATCTACGTGCCGCCAGGCGTGCAGGTTGAGATGCCCCTGCAGGCGTACTTCAGGATCAACGCACAGAACATGGGGCAGTTTGAGCGCACCCTGATAATCGTAGACAAGGGCGCATGGGTGCACTACGTTGAAGGATGCACCGCGCCGATCTACTCCTCTGACTCCCTGCACAGCGCAGTTGTAGAGATCATCGTGAAAGACAACGCCAGGTGCAGGTACTCAACTATCCAGAACTGGTCGACCAACGTATACAACCTTGTGACCAAGCGCGCAGTTGCGGAGAAGAATGCAACGATGGAGTGGGTCGACGGCAACCTTGGGTCGAAACTCACCATGAAGTATCCGGCCATTCACCTGAAGGGTGAGGGTGCGCACGGCGAGGTGTTGTCAATCGCCTTCGCCGGTAAGGGTCAGCACCAGGATGCTGGTGCAAAGATCACCCATATGGCTCCGAACACCTCGAGCGTTGTGACGTCAAAGTCCATATCAAAAGACGGCGGCCGCAGCTCATATCGCGGGCTTCTCGCAGTGGCAAAGGGGGCAACTCAGGCGAAGAGTCAGGTCGTTTGCGACGCGCTGATTATTGACCCCGAGTCGCAGACTGACACGTACCCTTACATCCAGATTGATGAGGATGACGTTGAGATCGGTCACGAAGCATCTGTAACCCGCATTGGCGAGGAGCAGCTCTTCTATCTTCAATCGAGAGGCCTGACCGAAGAGCAGGCAAACGCAATGATTGTCTCAGGGTTCATTGAGCCGATTACGCGTGAGCTGCCCCTTGAGTACGCCATCGAGATGAACAAGCTGATTCAGCTTCAGATGGAAGGCAGCGTGGGGTGACATGACGATGACGATTACAGATTCAACACCTGAGACTCTAGTGGGCACCGGATTCAAAGCGGATGCGCTGGAAGCCTTCAACGATTGGTCTGGGCAGCCTGAGTGGCTGAGGCAAGCTCGAGGTGCGGCGCTTGGGGCATGGAGCGAGTCGCCCTTGCCGGGTCGCACAGATGAGCACTGGCGATTTACCGATATGCGTGGATTTGATCCATCATCTCTGACAACGTTCAGTGCAGCGGGTAACCTGGCAACAAGCCCGGGTTCAGCGGAGTATGGAGCAGAGGTGTGGAGCCAAAGCTCAGCACCAGCTGCCCGTGTGGTCCTTGCCAACAATGATCCGCGGCCTGTGTCGGCTGAGCTTAACGAAACCCTCCCAGCCGGCTGCATCGTTAGCGAGTTGGCAAGCGCGGACCAGTCAAAGGATTACCTGGGTAAGCTCGTTGCATGTAACGCAGTGGCAAATGACTGGTTCAGTAATTTGAACGCAGCGTTCTGGGGCGCCGGCGCATTTATCTACGTGCCTGATGGAGTGCAGATTGAGGCTCCAATCGAGGTTCACTGGCTACACACTGGTAATGGAGCCACAGCTATGCCGCGTCTATTGGTT
>CAYTTD010000272.1:0-3449 GCA_964440595.1 uncultured Gaiellales bacterium | reverse complement strand
TTTTTGGTTTTCCCTCAGAGGCGGTCGATGACATCGACCGCGGCATGGAGCCTGGACTCGCGATCACCAGTAGCACGATGAACGATGCTGCCGTTGTCTTGCGACTGAGCCTCTGCCCACTGGCAATACCTATCATGCATCCACTTGCGATTGGATGAATTTCTTAGCTGGCCTTCGTCCGTTTCAAAGGGCGTATCAACGTCGGTGATGATAATGACGTGATACGTTCGACCATCGTGCGCCGCCCTGACACCGTCGCTGACGCGGCCAAGATAGGCCTCTTCGAATACCTCAGTTACAAAACTGTTCGTGTCGCAAACCAACAGCGGTCCAATCCAGAGAGCTGCATCGTCCTCGATCCTGTTCTGCGCATGAGCTATGGCAAGAAAATCATCATGAGACCAGCTGTATCGATCGGCGTCCGGCAACGCGTGGGTATACCACCTGCCAAACTCTTCAACAAAAGGTATTCCGTAGTGATTCGCAAGGTCTTCGCAAAGGGTTGTTTTCCCGGTACTCTCAGCCCCCACAACTACTACCCTGACCGGTGCCGCATTAGAGGTCATGGCAACAACCTCCATATGACCTCCAGCTGCACTCAACGAAAAAACCGCCTGCCTCGCCCATTTACTTTCTCGCAGTTGCGTGCGATCTTGTCTCCTTTGTCCGCCTTGACGCTGTCGATGCCCTTGCCACAATTTACGCGGTCTGGCTTGCCAGCCCTCGGATGGTTTACAACAGGCGCAAACACACCGATCTTTCGACGCCTGTCACGTACGTTGATCTTGTCGTTCCCACTTCCTGCGTCAACTTCGTCAACTCCTGATGCGTCAGAGATAACATCGTCTCCCGGGCCGCCGTCAAGGTTGTCGTTGCCAACTCCGCCACCCATTTGATCATCGCCAAACTCACCAAAGAGACTGTCGTCGCCCGCGCCACCATCGAGCGTGTCACTCCCCGTGCCACCAAACAGCCTGTCGCTGCCGGCACCCCCAAGCAATGTGTCTTTGCCAGCGCCACCGTAAAGGCGGTCAGCACCTTGATTACCGGACAGAGTGTCATTTCCCCCCTGACCATAGATGGTGTCATTTCCTTCGTCGCCCGTAAGTGCGTCGGATCCGGCGGTACCATTCACTGCTTCACTTGATGCGCCGGTGCCGGATCCGGTTGTTGAACCTGTAGTGGTCGTTGAGGTTGTGGTTGTAGCACTCCCCGTTGATGAACCGCCTGCGCTGCCTCCGCCGGAAGCAGCGGCGATCGTAAGACTGTTACTTCCAACCGCTGCAGACGTGCCAGAAGCATTCGTTGCAGTAACAGAGCACGAGAGGCTCGTGCCGCCATCTGCCGACTGGATTGGATACGAAGGGGAAGATGTGGTCACTATCTCGCTGGAGTTTCGATACCAGGTATAGGCATATGATGGTGCGGGATTACCTGTCCAAATGCCCTGATCGCAAGTAGCAGTACCCCCCACCGTAGTGTCTCCACTGATTGACGGCGAAGTGGTATTTACAGGCGCATGAGCGGTAGTAAATCGAGCCACGAGAAAGTCGTTCGATCCACCGGTGTTGGACACGCCAGCGACGATAGCCTGGCCGTCTGACTGAACAACCACATCGTATGCCTGATCATTGGTTGCCGCGCCAATATCGTCAAGATACACTCCACCGGTTCCAAATGAAGAATCTGCAGTGCCATCTTCATTGAATCGGACCAGCGCAAAGTCATTGCTACCGGCATCGTCTGAGCTACCGGCAGCCAAAAGTTCTCCATCGGTCTGAATGACTGCCGATACGAGGGAGTCTGTGGGGCCCGCGTCCACCGTATTGGTGCCACCAGTACCAAACGTGGTATCCAGGTCACCGTCACTCTCAAATCTTGCCACGGCAAAATCAACGTCAGTATTCTCAGCCTCTCCGACCACTACGATCTTTCCATCGTCCTGCAACGCCAGGTCGTATGCAATGTCAACGCTGGATCCACCCGTGCTGACGTCAACGGTCGCGATACCGTCTATATTGAATGCAGCATCAAGCGCCCCGGCATCAGTGTACTTTGCAACGAGAAAATCTGCATTGACGCCATTGCCAGTTTCACCTGCAACAATGATCGACCTGTCACTCAATACCTGCATGCCATACGCTGCATCCACGGAAGATGAATTTACGTCGGTAAGAACGATGCCATCAGAGTCAAAATCGGTGTCGAGAGTGCCACTTGATGTATATCGGGCTACGACCACGTCGTTACTGGCCAATCCCGCAACAGCAATTTTGTCATCGGGCGTAATAACAACGTCTACCGCTGAATCGTCACCGCCAGTGATCACTGTGGAGGCTTTGCCGTCGGTGTCGAAACTTGTGTCCAGACTTCCATCGGCGTTGTACCTTACCAACGCAAAATCACGAGACCCGGGTGCGCCGGTTGCACCAGCTACTACGATCTTTCCATCATCCTGCACAGCAACTGCGTTACCGCTGTCTGCGCTTGCCCCACTGATGTCAGTGGTCACGATCCCTGAAGAACCAAATGCTGTATCGAGCGTACCATCGCTCTGATACATGGCCAATGCGAAGTCATTTGATCCGGATTCGTTGCTTGTTCCTGTCACCAGAAACGAACCGTCATCAAAGATGACCATTCGGTTTGGCGAGTCTGCACTTGATGTACCAAAGTCAGTCGCCGTAATTCCCGATGCTCCAAACGTTGAGTCCAGAGCAACTGCCGCCGTCGCCTGGGGTGTTTCCCGCGTCAAGCCGGCAATCACCACCCCAACGATTACAGCCAGAAATAACATCTGCTTTTGCAGGCATATTTTGCGTTGATACATGCAAAGCGACTACCCATCCATATAGACGTCGAAACCATCCTTAACTAAAACGAATGATATGCCGATCTTCAGATTGAAAATGCCCAAAATCAGAGAGTCGTTTAAGCAATGGTTATCAAGGCCATTCTTTCTGGCCGGCGAGTCGCTACCCGCCGCCCGATGTGCCGTGCTAATTTTTTGGGGGATCCTCCTAACCGGACTCTGCATCGCCGCTGCCATCGGTGGCTTTCCCTTGGACCGGTCAACGCCGCAACTGTCATTCAGCATGCTCGCAACCCTTTTCCTGGCTGCTATTGCCATTGCCGATCTGGTTGAAATTCCACTTCCTGGCACAGACGATGACGTGTCAGAAACCATGAGCCTGCCACTTTTGATCGCCGCTGCTACCGTGCTGCCTGCTCAGGAGTTCGCAATCGTTGCTGCCGGCACCACTCTGTTCAACGGTGTTGCCATGGAGAGCGCAAGAGACTCCTGGTGGTCACAGATCAAGCTTATGGTTAGTGGCTTGCACTCATGCATGGCAATCGCAGCACTTTCCTTCCTGTTTGCAGGAGCCTCCTTCAACGTTGCCCCAATCGATAATCCGTATTTCCTGCCTGGGGCAATCTCACTGGTGGTC
>CAYTTD010000271.1:0-3457 GCA_964440595.1 uncultured Gaiellales bacterium | reverse complement strand
AAACCCATCAGCGCTGCCAGATCGCTCGATGACTTCAACCACCGTTCCGGAACCATCCACCAGTACTTCTCCAGATAGGAATCCATGTTCACCAACAATTCTGCTGCTTCGGATTGTTTCGATAGATTGCGGTGGTGTCTTGTCAGTCATCGTGGCTTTGAGTTACCCGTTCATACATGATTGGCAACAACTATCAATAATAATTCAAGGGAATAGCAATGATTGGGATTGGGTTCATCGGCGCAGGCCTAATGGCTGGCCAACATGCGAGATCACTTTCAGGACTCGCTAAAAAGGGCTTGGCTGAGCTGCGAGCCGTTTACGCAGCCGACCTGAAGCAGGCTCGTGACCTGGCGACAAGTTGGACTTGTGAGGTCGCTGATTCGCTTCACGATCTATTAGAGAGACCCGACATTGACGCCGTCCTGATCGCGACGCCCACTGACACACATGCCGAGCTGGCATTGCAGGCAATTCAGGCGGGCAAACATGTATTTGTTGAGAAGCCTGTAGCGACGCGGATATCAGATGCGCATGAGATGCGACGAGCAGCGGACCAAGCTGGGGTTATCCTTCAGGTCGGACACGTAATCCGGTACTTTGACGAGTACCGAACAATGCACAAGGCTGTTACCAGTGGCAGCATTGGCGACGTCGCCGTGGCAACATTCGGTCGACGGTGCCAAAAGCCCGAGTGGGCCCCGGACAAGTGGCACACCAGCATGGCTAGAAGTGGTGGCGTAATTGTAGACATGATGATCCACGACATCGATCTTGCACGCTGGATGTTTGGAGAGCCACGAACGGTTTTCGGGCGAACGGTTGGCAGCGATCTCTACGATGGGCTCGACTACGCTGTGGCGGTGCTGACCTATGGAAACGGTTCGATTGTTCACCTGAACGCCAGCTGGTGTGAACCAGACGGGTTCTCTCAAAGCGCAGAGATCTGCGGCAGCCTTGGCATGATCACCTACGATAGCCGAAGCAAAGCGGAGTTGCAGCTCGCCAGTCACTCAGTTGGTGCCAACTCAGCAACAGCCCTACCTGCTCCTCCACCTGATGACCGTGACCCTTTTCTCAGGCAACTGGCCGACTTCGTGGCGGCGATCGATGCTGGCGATGCTCCAATAGGTGGATCCGACTGGGCTGTTGCATCGCTAGAGATTGCCATGGCAATACTCGAATCAACGGATACAAACACTTCGATCGATATTGCATCATGGCGTGAACGTAATTCATCTGCCAGTCTGGAGATAGCACAATGAAACTTGGGTTTATTGGAAATCAACATGTACATGCTGAGGGCCTCGCAAAGTTAGCTGTGGATCTTGGCGCAAGCATTATCGGGTGCAGCGATTGCGACGAAAGTCAATGGAGCATTGATGCGCCAGAGCTAAGCCTCAACGAGCTATTGGAAAGCTCTGACGCAATAGTGGTTGCTGGCACAAACGCAAAGCGCGTAGACGCTGTAATGGCTGCCGGAGATGCTGGATTGCCAGTACTTGCAGAGAAACCAATTGCATGTGATACGAAAGGCTTTCAATCACTGATTTCGCGCATTCAACAGCTAGAGCCACTGGTGATGGTTGCTCTGCCCGTGAGGTTTTCTGAGTCATTTGCTACCGCAAAACTGGCGATCGCCGATGGTGCAATTGGCAAGCCACTTGCGGCGCGTGGAACAAACCATGGGCAGTTTCCCGGCGGTTGGTTCGGAGAATTGGATGCGGCTGGCGGTGGAGCCGTAATGGATCACACGGTACACGTTAGTGACGGGTTGTGTTGGCTTCTTGATGACGAGATTCAACGAGTCTGGTGTACCCATTCAAACCGAATGAACCTGGGTATCGAGGTCGAAGACAGCGGTGTACTTGTTTTCGACTTTAAATCAGGAGCTTTTGCGTCGCTGGACTGTAGCTGGACGCGGCCAAAATCTTTTCACACCTGGGGCGACGTCTGGATCGAAATCGTTGGCACCGAGGGACGCATAATCATCGACCCGATGGCTCGCAACATGTGTGTTTATGATGATTCAATCGGGCGCATGAAAACAATCCAATACAGCACCGACGACAGGACTAGAAACATGATGGGTGCTTTCATTCAAGTTGCCAGGGATCCGCACAGCACGTCATCTCCAGTTTCGTTACGCGCGGGGCTGCATGCTTCGGCTACGGTACTAGCGGCTTACGAAAGTGCCACAACACATCAGATGGTGAACCTGGCAGCACCGGCCTGAAACAAACGCTACCTGTATGCATTCGTGATGGGCATCCTTCTGTCACGCCCAAAGGCCTTCATCGTTATTCTTATTCCTGGCGGTGCCTGACGCCGCTTGTACTCTGCAATATCAACGAGCCGTTGAACCTTACGCACCAAACTCTCGTCGTACCCCAGACGAACAACGTCTGATGGATCCCTGTCTCCTGCCACTATCATCTCAAGAAGATTATCCAGTTGATCATATGGTGGCAGCGAGTCCGTGTCTTTCTGATCAGCCCTTAGCTCGGCCGTCGGAGGTCGATCAATTATCGATTGAGGTATCACCACTCCGCCGGTTCTGTTCCTCCACTTTGCCAACTCCCATACGAGAGTCTTGGGAACGTCCTTTATCGGAGCAAAACCACCCGCCATGTCGCCGTAGATCGTGGCATAACCAACGCTCATCTCGCTCTTGTTTCCACATGCCAGAACCAGATCTCCGAACTGATTGGAAACAGCCATCAGGAGGATTGCCCGAATCCGCGCCTGCAGGTTTTCAGCGGCCAGCCCTGCTGCCCACTCTGTATCTGGATACATCTTTTGAAGCACGCCATTTATTGAGTCCACTACCGGAGGTATCGGTGCCTCTTTAATCTCGATGGAGAGATTTCTACCAAGCTCGTGCGCATCATTGAGGGTACCTGATGAGGAGTACCTGGAAGGCATGGTGATTCCTCTCACATTGTCTCTGCCTAGCGCATCAACTGCGAGCGCGGCGACAACCGCGCTGTCAATGCCACCCGACACACCCAATACAACGCGCTTGAATCCGTTTTTTTTCACGTAGTCGGCAACACCAATCCTCAGCGCAGCCCAGACCTCGGCAAGCGCATCGTGTGACGGTTCGCAACGGTTGCCTGCCAGATCATCGGTATCAACAATGAGAAGGTCCTCCTCAAACTGCCTTGCTCTTGCAGCCAATTTGCCATCTGGAGAAACCGCCAGACTCTGACCATCAAAAACCAGCTCGTCCTGGCCCCCAACCTGGTTACAAAGGAGGAGCCAAACATTGCATTCCGCAGCTCGATCCTGCAACATCTGTACACGATCCGCACCGCGCGCCATGCGGTATGGAGACGCCGAGAGGTTGACTATCACGTCAGCTCCACCTCTTGCAGCGGCAAGCGCAGGCCCACCCGGATGCCACAAATCCTCACAAATGGTAATGCCGACGCTCCTGCCGCCAAGCTCACAGATA
>CAYTTD010000270.1:0-3470 GCA_964440595.1 uncultured Gaiellales bacterium | reverse complement strand
TGAACTTGGGGACGTCTTCTTTCAGGTGTGTTTCCTTGCTATGTTGCTGTCTGAGACAGACGATTCCATCAGCCTGGATTCGGTTGCAAAGCGGATCCACCAAAAGCTTGTTGATAGACACCCTCATGTGTTTGCAGGGGATGATCACCCATCTGAATACCGTGCGGCAACGACGTCAGATGACGTTCGCAAGATTTGGCAACAGGTAAAACAAAAAGGCAAATCTTCAAAACTTGAATCTCATATCGAGCAGATTCTTGGCCGTGATTCTGATGTGGCGTCACCACTTCACAATGCCTTGGAGGTACAGTCGCGCGCTGGCACTGTTGGTTTTGACTTCGGGACCTGGCAGGAAGCATTTGAGAAGATAAATGAAGAATCATCTGAGCTTTTTGAGGCGCTTGGCAGCGGCTCGGACGCAGAAGTGACACACGAAGTGGGGGATCTAATCTTTGCTGCCGTTAATGTCGCAAGGCTCGCGGGAGTTGATCCAGACATCGCTCTAAGGCGAACAAATGAAAGGTTCAGGCAGCGTCTTTCACGCGCTCATGAGTTGGCTGAGGGTAATGGTGTTGATTGGTGTGACCTTGACCTTGACGCGCAGGAGGTTTGGTATCGGAGTGCACGGGAAGAGCTAGGCGGCAATTAAGCGCTAATTTGCAGGTAAATTGAAGAACAAAGTAATAGATCGAAAAATTAAAGATTTTTTGCACTTCTGCCGATGTAGTAGTTATGCGTGCAAGTGCCCACAGCACCAGTAGTGTCGATATCGGCTGTATTTCCGAGCCGGTGCTTTGCAGGTCATTTTTGGCACTTCTGTGTGTAGCTCTTCTCACAATTGCTATCCACCCGGGCGTCGCTAATGCCCATCACAATGAGATATCACAAGCTGTTGCGGATGATCATCCAGATGCCGACACGACTGGTTATTGGGTCTACGCTTGCGGCGCTGCGATACGTAGGGGATACACTGGAGCCAGGTACAACAACCCGTTTGCTCCGGGGCAAAATAACCAGGATCCCAATCCGCCAGCTGGGTTACCTGGTGATTTCAATGCGCATTCAGCCTGGCGAATGTGGGATCGATGTGAACAGGGAAACGCTTGGGCTCCTAACGGTGAGCTCTACCCCGGTGGTTCATTCGGCGTTGCCAGAAACCCTGAAAACCCGATCTGGTTCAATTCGAATAGCCCTGGTGATGGAGGTCCCCACTACTCTATGCACGTCGTGGACCAGGACAAACTCAGGATTAGTCATGCTTTCGTCAGGGAAGAAATTGTTGGTATGCGCGCCGATGTTGATGCCCAAGGGGATTATCACTCGATTATGGCTCCCGGATTTGTCTATAGTGGCCGCGACGCCAGTGTGGATCCAAGCGCAGCGCCGAACGGGTGGCGAGCTTGCCACGGTGCGGGCCTTTACTGGGAAGGCAATATCAATTTTTTCGGCTTTGAAGAAGTCTGGAATGGCAGGTATTGGGGAGGCGAAGGTACAGGGTTTGACCTGGGTGAACAAGGTCACGACCCTGACGAGATGTCGCGGGATTGGTGTGTCAGACGGCCTTCTGGTGACGGATACCACAAACTCGACATTACCCACCCGACTCACACCAGCTCTCCTAAAGCATTTGGCCTGTGGGTTTCTTGCCCAAATTACATCCCAGAAGAATTGAGACGTGACGATCGATTGGGAGTATGTGGTACAGGCGCAATTGATGGCAACCGGGCTCACTCATTTCTTAGAAGTGCTCAGGTGCGAATCAGAGACTATGATAACCCGGTAGTTGAAAATATTCGAATTGAACACTTTGATAATTCCGTTGTCTCTGCGGCGGGAGCAGTTGCCGGCGACAAAACCACCCGCAAAGAGTTGATTAAGTTCGATGCATCGGATGGTTCTGGCATAAGAAAGCTGAGACTGAGAATCGATGGTCACGATTACAGCCATGCGTTGGATCCGTGGGTACGCGAGTACGAAGGTACCGCTACCGGCTGGGATCGAGAGTTCACATGCCGCTACAACTACTCCATCCCCTGTGCAAATGGTAACGGCACATACACCAGTTTGCCACATGCCGTTCAGCCTGACATGTGGAAGAATTTTCTGAGTGGATACGTGTTCGACTGGGATTCTCTTTCTGATGGAAACCACGAAGTGTGTATCACTGCCTGGGATGTGAAAAGAAATCCGGCAGCCGCTGTTAACACACCTGGTTCAGGTAAAACTACGGCCTGTAAAACGTTTGTTGTAAACACACCTCCAATTCAGATGAAGTGTACGAATCTAAACAGTGGCGGTTCAGATACGCTGCAGGACTTCTACACGGGCACAGCAAAACGCTGCGATAAAGATCCGCTGCCTGAACCGGCAACATCCGTTGAACCACCAGAAAACAATGAAAGCACACCATTCGATGAGTGCAGCGGAGAATCCTGCGATGTATTCGACTACACAATTATCGACAGTAGCTGCAAGGTGAAAGAGCACACGCTGTTCGACGGAGATGACGGATCTGTCGAGTCTGTCGATGGAATCAAGTATCGCAATCGAATCGTAGCCGTAACAATAAACCTGAATGCAATGGTTGGTATCTCTGACCAACAGGCAAAACAGAAGCTGCGTACAACGGTTGAGCTTCAACCGCGCAACACCACGACTTACCGTCAAGCACTGGGATGCTCTGAGTAGTAGCTGGCCTCAGCTCATGCAGGTGCTGACGGGGTTAGCCCAACACCAAGCCAGCCATCCCTGACAGCTGATGATTCGACGCTGCCTGCGCCGAACAGATCACGAGCCGCCTGAACGGTAAAGTTGGCTGCGTCCGTAAACTGCGAACCAGAAGTCATGTATTTGGTGAGAGCCCTGTACCAGATCTGAGACAGCTTATCGGCACCAATCTTTTGCGCAATCTCGTACGCAGCGCGATTAGGTATTCCAGAATTGATATGAACTCCGCCATTGTCTGACGCCGTATTTTTGTAGTCCTTCATGTGCCCTGGTTGTGGGTCAGTCGGATGGGCCGTGCCAGGGTCCTTCATGCTGCGCAATGCGTCTCCATCGATCTTTGGAGTAAAGATGGATTCTCCTACCATCCAGTTTGGATCTCTATCGCTTGCACCGGGATTTTTTCTCTCCCAATCCCAACGCTCAATCAGATTGCCAAACACGTCAGACCACGACTCATTTAGAGCGCCGCTCTGCTTGAAGTATCGAAGTCCCGCAGTTCGCTCAGTGACACCGTGAGCCATCTCATGGCCAACAACATCGAGAGCATTACCAAGGCTGATGAACCTTTCGCCGTCGCCGTCGCCGTAGGTCATCTGGCTACCGTCCCAGAAGGCATTGTTGTACTTACTGCCATAGTGAACGGTTGAGACAATCTTCATGCCCTTGCCATCGATGCCGTCACGATTGAACATCGATTTGTAGTAATCATAGACAGCGCCTGCATTATCATGAGCCTTGTTGAT
>CAYTTD010000269.1:0-3510 GCA_964440595.1 uncultured Gaiellales bacterium | reverse complement strand
CCTTCACGAATGCCGATGAACTGATCTTTGAAACGGTTGCAGAAGTTTCGTTAACCGTGTTTATGAACTCCCAGGTGCTTCATCCGGAAGCCAGCCGAGACACTACGTATGAGATGGACGACCCAGGGTACTGTGAAGAGCTGGCAGACCAATTCAGCGATACGGTGGAGCCATCAACGTCAATAGCGGTGAGCCCGGTTGGGGTGGACGGGGGAAAGTAGGTTGACACGTTGCCATTAAGCGATTCAGCGCTTGACGGGTTGTTGGATGTATCAATGGCGCTGACCGTGTAGGTGTAAAGCTTGCTCAGCTCAACACTGGTGTCAGTGTAGGAAGTTTGAGCCGCATCTACGGTAAAGGTTGATTGTTGTGAGGTATTGATGTCTGTGCGTTTAATCACGTAAGAGTCAACAGCAACGTTGTCAGTCGAGGCCCCCCATGAAATTGTAACGCTGCCTGGCGCATTGGAAGTCATCACCGGTGAAGACGGAGATGTTGGCGGTTCGTAGTCACTCATGTTTATGCCCGCCTGAACAAATCGGTTGTTGGCTGAGGCGATATTCCACTTCGTATCGAGGTATGAACCCGATTCCGGATTCGCGTTGAAGTAGTCGTCGTGGTTACAGTCAAACGTTAAACCGCTGGGGCAGATCGTCGATGAATATTGACTGGAGTTGTCACCACCATCGGCGTAGCACATTACGTCTGAACCGTCTGTGCAATGTAAGCCTGTAATACCAGTGGTGTGGGGCGCCGTTATCTGAACAGCGCCCATGTTGTGTCCGAGTTCATGCGCAAGTACGAGCCAGTTTGGCGGATATGCGCTGTAGCCATACTGAATTGCCATCATCTGACCACTGTTGTTGGCGTTGGTCGTGGCTGCGGAATCATCGAGCAGCAGATCACCCTGACCCGCAGCGCTGATGTTTGAGAAGCCGCTGTCAAAGTAGACGAGATACTTGGTGTCAGGATTGTTGTGTCCCTGGTTCTCCAATTCGGTTTTCGCGGCGTTGAAGATATCGGTTGAGTTCGTGCTGAAGGCAATATTGACTGATACCTGTGCGATGTCAGGCTCTGAATCACCGTCACATGCAAATCGTGGTCTGTATGCAATCGAAGGATGGGTCTCGCGGCTTGAGATTTGCATCATCAAGCCAACCTTGTATATCTCCAGCTTGTAATCTGCGAGGCGCTCGGCAGTCGGCGCGTCAGTTCCTGAGTTGCTCATCCATATCGCCTGGACTCTCTTGGAGGCGGCTGGTGCACAAACGATGTCAGCCTTGGTAGCGTTGCTGAGCTGATCCTCCTGGAAGGACTTAAGGCTACGTTGAATACGTTCCAACTGCCGAAAGCTGTCGCCGCCGTGTGTGGAGGGGGTCGAACCGGCATGAACGTGCCCAGAATGTGCGCTTGAGATTGAGGGACAAACAGCAAATAGTGCCAGGGACCCAATTGAAGCAATGATTACGCTCAAGAATCTCGCGGGTGAGCGCCGTAATCTGATTTCCAATGTGTTTGCTTCCGATGATTTCATTGAGCCCTTTGGAGCATTGCAAACGTGATTGAACGCAAAGTAATGTAATAAAAACAATATTTTGCAAATACGTGTACGTTATTGAGCGCATCGGCAAATTACTCAGTGGGGTTTAGCGTTAATTAAGGAAAGTTAATAATTGGAGGATTTAAGCTGCTTTTGGCAGGTCGGTGGCGTCTGTATCTTCAACGGCCGAGAACTCAGGATCAATCTGATCGTACGTTATGGATTCGAGCTCCTGCTCCTGAATTACCTGGGGTGCTCTCTCTGCCTCAATTGTTCCGATGGCTATTGCCTTCAGGAACGCTCTGACCACCTCAACATCAAACTGGTTGCCTGCGCATTTGGTGATTTCGTGTATCGCCCAGGTTACTGGTAGTGCTGGTCGGTAGGACCTGCTGCTTGTCATCGCGTCAAAGGTGTCGGCAACGGCAAGGATTCTTGCACCCAACGGAATGTTTTCTCCCTCCAAGCCGTGGGGGTAACCTTTTCCGTCCCACCTCTCATGGTGAGACTCGATCCACGGCAGGATAGAGTCTGGAGCCACGCCCTCCACAACCTGAGCGCTCATCATTGGATGACGCTTCATCTCTTCAAATTCTTCGTCAGTAAGTCGACTGGTTTTTCTAAGAGTTGAATCCCTTACTCCAATCTTGCCTACGTCATGTAGGAGGCCGGCAGTGCGAAGCAGTTCCTGTTGATCAAGTTTCCAACCCATTTGGGTTGCTATTGCAAGCGCGTATCTGGCTACATTCTGCGAGTGCTGAGCGGTGTAAGCGTCGCGAGCGTCAAGAGCCCGCGCAAGCGCAAGAACGGCTCTCAACCTGGCTGTCTGATCGACCATTCTTGATCGTTCGTTTTCATTCAAAACCTGTACGACATCTGGATCATAAGCTGTGAAGTGGTCAGTGCCGTTGAGCTTGCTCCAGTAGAGCGCGCCGCGCGAGAGGTGAATTAGTTCCTTTGTTGTTCGGCAGTGGACAGGCGCGCTGGCTATGCCGCCGGTGACTGTTACATTACCTTCGTCCCCCAGCCTGAGATCGTGTACATAGGAGAGGATCTTTTCTGCCAGATCAGTTGCAACATCCGTGTCTGCATTTGGCATAACGACCGCAAACTCATCAGTGCCGCTCCTGAACAGGATGTATCGCTCATCACACTCACGCCTGAGAATCCTTGCAATTTCCTGCAAGATCCGATCGCCAACCGCATGGCCATAGGTATCCAGAATAACCTCAAAGTCATCGATGTCGAAAATCATCAAGGACAGCGGTTTTCTTGCGCTATTCGATATCTCTAGTGCCTCGCTCAATCTCTTTTTGAAGAGCCTTGCAGTGTATGTGGAGGTAACCGGATCAATAATGGCTGCTCTGGCAAAGTGCTGATTCATCGCGGCACTGGCTGCACAACGCAGCACGAGTACAACTGACAAAGCACCGTAGATAATGTTCTCCAGAGAGTTTGCTGAGCTCGCGTTCAGGTGCCAAGCGGATGTAACGGCGATGAGTAGTGAAAAGGGTGTTAGAAGCCACAGTACTTCCCATGTCGCTGACCTTTCGACAAGTGGCAACTCGTTGTCAAACCTGTGCTTGAGTCTGTGCCTGGAAGCGGCTGCCGCTATGAGCAGATATCCAATAACCCACCCCAGGTCAGCTATCTGAAAGGTATGAGTTGCCTTACCTGTTAGCAGAAGGAAATATCCCTTGGCGTATGATCCTGTGGCAGCACTTTCTGACGCGAGGAGTAGGTTGCTGGCAACCATGAACATAACACCAAACGTTGCCATTACCTCGCTACCGCGGACCTCCCTTCTGCCCAGTTGACTGAGGATGGTCACAGCAGCAACCAACAGAATAAGCGAAGTGATTGGATAAAGAGCGATGTTTGCTGAATCAATCGCTGAGTTGGATGATGGATTAATCAACGAGGATCCCAACTCGCCCGTCCAGATTATGATGCCACCAACAAGACCGACA
>CAYTTD010000268.1:0-3521 GCA_964440595.1 uncultured Gaiellales bacterium | reverse complement strand
GCCGTGATGCAAACTCCTCTGATGTTATCCCGGCATCCTTGATTGACACCGGAATCTCAACGGCATCGAGGACGCGACATACCTCAGCTCTGAAGGCTGCCAAGAGGCCATCTCCGTCAAGCGTGGAGCTTCCGATGCCCAGTAGCTGCGCCGCACGCGCATAGCGCTCTGGAGCCACGTAAGACGTTGAGTTTGGCGCCGGCGTAAACTTTGAAGGGATCTGGGCGTTGTAGTCAATTACATGTGGCAAAAATATTCCGCATGCTCTTCCATGGGGAATGCCAAATACGCTCCCGAGCGCGTGCGCCAACGAGTGGCCAACTCCCACAAATGCGTTGGAGAACGCAAGACCGGCGATGGTTGCAGCGTTATGTACACCGGTGCGGGCATCGATGTCATCAGGCGATCGATAGGCCGTTGGGAGGTTATTGCGAATCAGCTCGATCGATTGAAGACAAAGTGCGTCAGTGTATGAGGAGGCAAAGACTGACACCAGAGCTTCCACCTCATGCGTCAGTGCATCCACCCCGCTGTCAGCAGTGACACTTGCCGGCATGCTAACCGTAAACTGCGGGTCGATAATCGCAATCTCCGGCACCAGTGTGTAGTCAACCAACGTCACCTTCGCACCGGTCTTCGAGTCGGTCATCACCGCCGCCGGAGACACCTCAGATCCGGTACCACTGGTCGTCGGGATTGCAACAAGCTGCAAGCTGTCGCGCCGGGCAGGGTATTCGACGACCCGTTTTCTTACGTCGAGAAAAGGCAACGCAAGCTCACGCCAGTCAGCATCTGGATTCTCATAGAGAAGGCGCATCACCTTTGCACCGTCGATCACTGATCCGCCCCCAAGCGCCACGATGAGATCCGGCTCGATTCTCCGCATCATCCTCACGCCATGCGCGACTACCTTGTCGTCGGGCTCCGCCTCGATTGCCTCAAAGCTATGGAAGCTCGAATCCGGCATGTACCGTTGGAGAACCGCGACTGACCCACGCTTTGCGGTGCCAGCAGACGTAACAACAAAGACTCGCTTTGCTCTTATGGGCGCTATGTTTTCAATCGCATTCTCGTTGTAATAGATATCAACCGGTGCCCTGAACCAGCGAGGTGGTGTCTTTCGATAAGAGACGTGCTTGATGTTCAAAAGATGCTCCCAATTAACGTTGTCAGTCGTTGTAGAACCACCCCAGGTGCCGCACCCAAGCGAGAAGGTCGGGGGAAGGTCGTTGTAAGTGCCACCCAAAGCGCCAATGGCCGTTGGAACATTTATCAGCACCCGACCAGTGCTGATGCGCTCAGAGAACCTGGCGATAACATCGTCGTTTCTTGTAAACACTGCGGAGGTGTGCCCCATGCCGGCAACGCGTGTCACGGCCTGACAAAGAGCAATGGCTTCGTCATGGCTGGAAGCCCTTACCGCCGCCAGCACCGGAAACAGCTTCTCATGCACGAAGTACTCGTTCTCATCGAAGCGGTCAAATGGCGCAATGAACATCTTTACGTCATCGGGAACCGCTATCTCAGCCGCCTGGGCAAGAAGCGGCGCGGGTTGACCTACGGCAAACATGTTGATGCGACCGGTCTCTTCGTCGAAACAGATACGCCTGAGTCTGGTTGTCTCGTCTTCATTCAGAACCTTGCAGCCAAGACGCTCAAACTCAGCCAGAACCTGATCCCAGATCTCAACATCGATAACAGCCGTCTGCTCTGCTGGGCAGATCACTGATGCATCAAAAGTCTTGGAAATGATGATGTCGCGAACGGCCATTGCGGTGTCACAAGACTTCTCAAGATATACAGGGGCATTACCCGGCCCCACACCAATAGTCGGCTTACCCGACCTGTTTGCAGCGTCAACGATCGTCTGCCCTCCTGTGGTCCAGACGAAGTCAATCAGCGGATGGTCAAATAGGTGCTGAGTATCGGGAATCGTCGGCGACTCGATGCACTGCAACGCACCTGGAGGCAGCCCCGCCTTCGTCCCCGCCTCCACGAGGATTCTTATCGTCTCTTCTGTGCACCGACTCGCCTTTGACGACGGGCGAAAGACCATCGCATTGCGTGTCTTGACTGACACGATTGCCTTGAACAGTGCCGTTGACGTGGGATTCGTAAGGGGCAGAATGGCCAGCACCACGCCGATTGGGTCCGCCACGCGCTTGGTCTGGGTCACGGGGTTCTCAGCAATGACCCCAACCGTTCGCTGATCCTTCAGGTGGTCGTAGAGAAACTCAGTCGCGACGTAGTTCTTGATCACCTTGTCTTCAAGTATTCCAATGCCCGTCTCTTCGATCGCAAGCTTGGCAAGTGGCATTGCACTCTCAAGCCCTGCACGCGTCATTGCCCAGACTATTTCGTCAACCTCGGCTTGGCTCATCTCACGCAGGGCATCAGCGGCGGACCTTGCCAGCGTACATATGCCATCGAGATATTTAGCTCGCTTTTCATCAACTGAATCCGCCATGTGGTTTGTCACACTGGCTCTGCTTCTGGCTGCCAAAGATCATCCTCCCGACATCTAATTGCCCTATGCAATGGCGGGTACCCGTAATTCCCAAACTGACACGTCGAGGCGAGCCTCAAGCTTTGATCGAGCCTTGCTTGCGGTGGCGAGTAGCTCGATGCTACTATCCATATTGCAACGAGCACGGAGCCTCATTAGGTTGACGGCTTCCGGAGAAATCGTAGGAGCAATCCAAAAATTTCTTGGGAAGTCTGACGAACAGGCAACCGGCTCGTTGAATTTATTCTGCCGCCTTTTTAGCCAGTCAGATCGAAATTGCCTCTATTTGCCAACGGAATCACAGAGTACGGTTCGCTCTCATAAAATGGCAGCTTCTTGATCCAGAATCCGTCGTACGGCGGCCGAGGCGTATCGAACGGAAAACGGGGAAAAATGCCAATCGGTGGTCGCTCGAAGTGCCCATCATCCTGCGGAATTGCATCAGGCGGCACCGTTCCGATCAACGATCTCCAGAACTCTACGCCCTGCTGCTGCTTCCACTGGGCAAACCCTTCAGGAGCCTTCTTCCAGGCAGTACAAAGGCCAGAATCAAGATACCCCTGATGCGCCTGAAACTCCTCAATCTGCTCGGGCGTGAACTGCTCGATCTTCGCCTCCATGATGTGATTCGCCTGCTCAAGCTCGAGCCAGCGCTCGTAGCCACGCGGCGGTTCACCAAACCTGGCTCCGAGATTTCGGTACCTCTCGAACGCGGCAACCTGCTTGTCACTAAACTCTGGTGGATCAGCCAGCACATCACGAAACCTGCACGCCTTCTGCTGCGCTGCCCACTGCCGATAGCCTTCGGGAGAGCTATCCGACTTGTTCAGGATTCGCGGATCCGGCCCAAGATGATCCGCCTCCCACGCCCGAAACTCGCGCACCTGATCAGACGTAAATTGCTGCCACTCAGGTTTGGTGTCGCTGGGAACTGGCGGTGCTTTGACCGGGCCAGGGCGCACCAGCCCGGGCGATAGATCATCGAGCGGTGGAAAAGGTCTGGTGGGCAGGTGCC
>CAYTTD010000267.1:0-3525 GCA_964440595.1 uncultured Gaiellales bacterium | reverse complement strand
TCCGGCATCCATATGTCAGTCTCCCAGGTATTGATGTGCCACAATCAGCTGTTCTTCACGCCGACGGCTTCCAACACTGTCGCAGCTCGTTCACAGGCGTCGATGGATTTCTCAAATTGAGTGTAGATGTCTTTCCAACAGATGATTATTGCGGGCTCGTCATAGCAGGCAGCAAAGACCTCCTTGACACCTCTGCGAAGCAGTTCATCTCCTCGTTCCTCTGCCTCGTGAATCGATGACCAATGCTGCGCCATGCGGTCAGGCTGGTTGATTGAACGTAGGGCAGCAGTCAGCTCGCTGGTTGCATCAACGAGCACATCGGCCTGAGCCTTCACACAGTCGGTGACGGCATCAACCTGATAGATGTCGAACATGGATGATCCTTCATCAATGTGGTCAATGACATCGTCCAGCGCCTTGGCGAGCTCGTAGATGTCTTCGCGATCAAAGGGGGTTACAAACGTGGCAAGCAGTTCGGAAACCATTTCCCGCATTACCCGGTCGCCGTCGTGCTCGAGTTTTTTTATGTCACCAACCATGCTGGCGGTAGCGGGATAGTTGGCGAGCATATCGCGAAGAGTTTTGGCGGTTTGCTCTGCGATCTCTCCCAGCTTGATAAGAAGATTTTCGAACGTTGTGTTCTTGGGAACCAATGAGAAACGGGCCATATCGTGGTTACTCCCTGAAGATGAACTATTAGACGCATAACGCTGCCCAAAGGCAACAAATGCATCCTACAGGTGCATGAGTACGTAAAAAGCCGAACTGTTGTTACGTTCACGTTACATTTGCCCGTTGCGTGACCTCAATTCGGTGGAACGCTGCAACGGCTTAGCTGCGATAGGCAGGTGCGGACAAAGAAACATGGTGGCGGCTTGAACAAATCTGAAAAACAATCTGATGAAATGATCTCATTCTGGCGTGTGGCTGAAGGTGTCGTACTTGCAGAGATGCCCGTTGATGCACCTGTCAGACCGCCTCTTCTAAGCGAGTGGGAATCTGCGCAGGCAGGCAGCTTCAGGGGGGTTGCTCGAAGAAACACCTGGCTAGTAACACGTGCGTTGGCCAAAAACCTGGTGCGCGAGCAAACCGGTCTTGGCGGCGTGATCGATATCCGCGACAGTGAATTTGGGGAAAACGTTATTTTTCAGGGCGGCATGCCTGTACCTGACAAGTGGCTGTCCACGTGCGTGAAGAGCGGGAGAATCAGCGTTCTTGCGGGCGACCGGCCCATCGGGATGCAAATGCGTTGCGTGCATCAGGCTGATCAGGAACTCGTTAGCCGTTTCTGCAGTCGAAACGAATTCAAGACACTGCATAAATTACTGGCATACGAACCAACGGTCAGCGACGCTGTGCCGTCAATTCTGTGGACTATCAAGGATGCCGCAATTGATCACCTTCGTGGCTCAAATAGAGCTACCGTACAGCTTTCTCAGGTTCGACTCGAATCTGATCTGACAGTCACCGTTGATCTTTCAGACAGTGGCTATGAGTCGTTGAGCCTCCATCTTTTTGTACTGAAAGAGTCTGACGGTGTATGGACTGCAATCGTCGGGAAGCCAGTTCTGGGTGAAAACGTTGTCACCAGAATCGTGATTGATGCCAAGAGGATTGAGAAAACCTCCGATCGTGACACTGCCTCGTCAAAGAGGTGGAGGTCGGGTGCCAGAGAACGCGCAGTGATACGGGCAAGACGCATAGCTGACGCTCGTTCCCGATGGCAGCGTTTGCGCTGGCTTGGTGGCTGAATATTTCAAGTTTATGGCTGAAATTGCCGATATATAGACTGTGGAGCTGTCAACGCTTCTTAGGGGGGATCTTCGCATCCGATTGTTAATCGCTCTGGCTGTAGTGGTCGGGGCTGTTGCTGTGTGGTCTGTAATTGCAGTCAGCAGTGAAAAATCGGCAAAAAATGTTGCGCAAAATGACATCTTCGGCGTTGGTCGATCGATCATTATCGTTACACCCAAGGTGCAGGTAAGTGGCACCATGCACGTGCCACGTAATATGAAGGCAGACAGCATTTCTTACACGTTGAGAGGCGGAGAAAAGAATACGGCGATCAGCGCCGAAGGAGTTGGTGCTTCATTCACCTTCGTAGCACCGGATGCTGGTGAGGTCGTGTTGACGGCTGTCGGCAAGACCAAAGGTGGTAAGCGGGTAACCACTTCAACATCATTCGTGGTTAATGGAATACGGGAGGTTGCGGGCGTAGCACTCAAACATCGCGGCAAAGTGCTGGTTGGGGGAGTACCCGCCGTAGATGGCGAAGCTCTTGCGCCTGGCACAAGAATCGATGCGACGAGGGGTGAGGTCAGCTACATTGCGCGTGCGTCGCTGGCGGGCACACGCGCAGGGCGATTGACATTTAGTGGAACAACGTTTGTCGTGAGCGCAGAAGAGAAGGGCACCCGTGTAATAAATACGGTCGAGGTAGTGCGTGACCCGATTCAATCAAAGAAGTTGAATGCTGAGGTTGAACACCTTGACGAAACCCGGTATGTAAAGGTGCAGACTCCCGATGCAGTTGCCATGGTAAAGGGCACATCCTTTGAAGTATCGGTGAGGCCGGAAGACTCAGACGTTGAGATGAGCGAAGGTCACCTGGTTGGCATCGACAGGTTCAGACCATACATGCGTTCACGCGACCTGTATCAGGACACTGATATTTGGAGTATTAACGCAGTTCCATTTGCGATCGCGGCAACGACGGCAGAGACGGCAATGGGAGCGGCAATGCGTATGCCGGCAGTGCCTCAGCGCGAGGGTGGTGGCACACTTGGATCAGTAAGCTCCCTGGCATTGAACGACGATGCGGTTGATGACCTGATTGACGAGGTAATCAATGAGGTTGCACCTCCAGCAGATGACACAGGCATTCTTGATGATGATCCATCAGGTGGGCTTGACGACCAGAGCGGATACACATCGGATGACGAGTCGATTCCCGGAGGTGGTTCGACCTATGACGGTGGCGGTTCAGGAGGTGGAGACACTACCACCACGACCACCACAACTGGCGACGGTGGTGATGACGGTAACAACGGTAATGATGATAATGAAGGTGACAAACTGATTCCTCCAGATGGCCAGGCCTACATTCTGGAGAAGTTCACCGCCAGTGGTTTCTCACGATGTCTTGCATCCCACACACTCTGGAACGGCAACTACGGCGATGGCGAGGCAACGCACTGGTGTGTGCCTGTGAAAAAACTAGCGGGCTATTTCAACGACGCTATGGCGTACGTTCCACCTTTCGACGACGTTGGATGCTTTAGAAATCATGGCGTCTGGAAGACAGGCGCCGGTGGCAAGGCGAAGATGTGTCACCCTGCAACCCAGCGTGAGATAAACGCTCTCGGTACGTATGTGGTTCCTCGACTATTGAAGAATGGGAATCCAATTGGTGATGCAGAATGCAGTGATGGTCACATAGAGCGCCCCGGAAGCAATCCACCCGTTTGCGTGAAAAATGGTTGACCATTGCCTGGATTGAACATACCTTGGTGCCATGTAAGATTT
>CAYTTD010000266.1:0-3525 GCA_964440595.1 uncultured Gaiellales bacterium | reverse complement strand
CAACCAGCTGCCAGTGCATCTCCGGTCGATGCCTCAGATAGTGGAAGCGATGTGTCCTGATCGCGTTGTTGGGGCCGGCGTCTCTTTCAAGCCTTGTTCTCTCTCTGGAAAGCATTTCTGGCGTCACGCTTGACTCGTAGCTGCCATGTAGCCCCACTTCGCCGCCGCCAGCCTGCGTAAGAGCGCATATCGCTCTTCTTACTTCGTCATAGGTTGGTCCGTGGCCATCGGCTGGATGGTTGTGTCCCGCGATAACAAAGTTGGTGGAGGATGCGCCGCGGACGGATTCCAGATCAGCGACCTGTGCCATGTTCATGTAAGGGTCGCCTTTAAACGCGCTAGCGAGCGGAGAAGTCGCAAGCTCGGCGGATTTCGAAAGAGCGGCCTTTAAATTTCGGTTGCGTACATCGGATTTGATTGTCGAAAGGTGGCGTCGAATTCCTTGCCGGTTCCACTTCACCGGTACGTCAATATCGTGGGTAAGTGCAACCGCAAATCGGGCGCGCTCAGGCCAGGGCGCGGCGCGAAGGTTTAGTGCACGTCCAAGTCTTAGCACTACCTCGTCAACGGGCGCGTCTGCAACGACTGTATGGTCATCAACTTCTCTGGCGCCAAACCAGGACCCCTTGCGTGTGAACCGATCGTGCTCGTCGCGGCCAGCTCCGCCTGCCAGAACTTCCTCAACCCTTGCAAGCCACCAAAACGTTGCGGCAAGATCATCACCCTTCGGTGGTTTTGATGAAAACTGCCAAGACTTTTCATTGAAGGCAATCGTGTGTGTGTTTCCCGTGCAGCCGTAACCAATCTCGGGAACATAGGAGTCGTCTACTTCTCGCCATCGAAGCCCAAGTGGAGTTGCGAGGTTCATGAACGCCCACCTGGCGCGGCTTCGAATTGACGGCTCGACTGCGAAGCGAACCGTCATGACCTCTGAAAAACCATTGGTTGATATTGTTTCGGTTACATCGTGTGACGAGTGCATTTGCGCTATCATCGCATGAATTCCCGGTTTCGCCACAACTCACCGGTGGCTGATCACCACAACATTGAAAGGTTGGCAATGGCTAAGACAGCGCTAGTTACAGGTATCACAGGTCAAGATGGTGCATACCTGGCAGAACTTCTCCTCAGCAAGGGTTACAGGGTTGTGGGCGGTGTTCGTCGCTCCAGCATCATCAACGTTGCGAGGCTCGAATCGCTGGGTATTGAAAACGACGTTGAGTTGGTGCCATTCGACTTGTCCGATCATGGCAACATGCGTCGCGTGGTTGAGCAGTTCATGCCTGAGGAGATATACAACCTCGCTGCGCAGAGCTTTGTGGGGGTTTCATTTGATCAGCCAGTCGCGACGTCTGACGTGACTGGCCTGGGAGTAATCAGGCTTCTCGAGGTTGTTCGCGAGGCTTGCCCTGAAGCACGGTACTACCAGGCATCTTCAAGTGAGATGTTCGGCAAGGTGCAGGCTGTGCCTCAGACAGAGGCCACGCCGTTCTGGCCGAGGAGCCCTTACGCGGTTGCCAAGCTCTATGGTCACTGGGCAACCGTCAACTATCGCGAGAGCTTTGATCTGCACGCGTCAAGCGGAATTCTCTTCAACCATGAAAGCCCACTGCGTGGCGTTGAGTTTGTCACGAGAAAGGTGACGCTCGCCGCTGCCAGAATACGACACGGGTTGCAAGACAAGCTGATGCTGGGCAACCTTGACGCCAAGCGTGACTGGGGCTTCGCGAAAGAGTACGTAGAAGCAATGTGGCTCATGCTTCAGCAGGATTCTCCGGATGACTACGTGATTGCGACCGGCGAGACCCATTCAGTCAAGGAACTGGTTGAAGCGTCCTTTGAGGCAGTTGGGCTTGACTGGGAAGAGTACGTCGAGATCGATCCGCAGTTCCTTCGCCCGGCCGAGGTGGATCTGCTGATTGGTGATCCCACCAAAGCAAAGCAGAAGCTTGGCTGGCAGCCACAGACGACGTTCCGTGAACTCGTCGAGCTTATGGTAGAGGAAGACGTAAAGCGTGCTGCCTTTGAGGCGGAGCACGGGCACCTGATCGAGCTCGCATGACGCCGGACAGTTTCATCGGTGATGTTGCTGGAGCTCGCACCGCTCTGGTCACCGGCGCGGGCGGTTTTGTTGGTAAGTGGTTGTGTAATCATCTCACCGATCACGGTTTCAAAGTTGTTGGTACAAGCCTTGGCGGGAATGATGGCTTTGTTGCTCTGGATGTAACCGATTCAAAGGCTGTAGCAAAACTCGTTGGAGATACTCGCCCGGACGAGATCTATCACCTTGCTGGTTTGACTCGGCCTGCCATGGATGATCTCAGTGGCTTCTGGAGCGTAAACCTTGATGGTGCTCGCAATGTTCTCGAAGCTGTTGCGAATCACCACGAGAGTGCTCGAGTACTTGTGGTTGGTAGTGCCTATGCTTATGGCAGGCACGAAGGGCCGATCGCGGAGACAGACGAGATGAGGCCTTTGAATCACTATGGTGCCTCGAAGGCATGTGCGGATCTTTTGGCGCAGATGTACGCAGATCGAGGTCTTCATGTAGTGAGGGTTCGACCATTTAATCACTCGGGTCCAGGGCAGCACCCCGACTTTGTTTTGCCGACGCTCGTTGAGCAGTTTGCTGCGGCGCAAAGTGGAAACACTGAGCCGGTTATAAAGGTGGGGAACCTGACCAGCGTTCGAGACTTCAGTGACGTGCGCGACATCGTGCGCGGCTATCGCATGGCATTGCATTCTGCCAATCCTGGATCCGTTTACAACATGGGCAGCGGCCGAGGAGTAAGTGTTGAGGAGCTGATCAGCACAATCTCCAGAGTGGCAGGGATAACTCCTCAAGTTGAAGTTGAAGGGGCCAGGGTTCGGGTTGATGATCTACCCGTTCTGATTGGTGATGTAGCGGCAGCGCGGCGAGACTTCGGCTGGTATGCGGCGATTTCCTTGGAGCAGACGATAGCTGACATGCTCGAGCACTCGGCAAACAGAGTGGCGGCAGTCTAGGGGCAAGTGGTTCCGGCAAAAGATCGGCTTACCCCAGAGCTTGCCAGATGCCCACGAAAAACAATCCAATTACGACAATCTGCACTACCATCACAGCACCTGCGATGCCGATGCTTACCTTTGCAAGCTGCCTGCCTTTCATCGACTGACCCATCGATTCGGCCTGATCAATTTCGCGAATGGCACTGCGGCCGAGAATTATTGAGATCACTGATGGGATGATCGGAAAAACCATGAATCCAAAGATGATCACCAAGAGCGCGCCAACAGCTTTTCCGTTCATGGCGCTCATGTCATATGTCTGGGAAGGTCTCGGCGCAGCAGATGGCTGCTCCCAGGCATTTTCCTGGTTTGCAACCCTTGCATTGGTAACGGAGTCATAGCTGCCATGTGCGTCGACCGAGCCCGTCGCGTTGTTCAACAGATCGGCCATCTCTAGGCGCAGCAGCGTCCGCTCATTGGGTTGTTCGTGGTTTGATTCAACGTTGTTCTGATGCGTCAGGTCGGTCACTGCTTCGG
>CAYTTD010000265.1:0-3527 GCA_964440595.1 uncultured Gaiellales bacterium | reverse complement strand
AGTCTTGACTTTCTCCTATTGACTTTGTTTGTGTACGTTGTACACTATTATTGTGAATGATGTTCACAGGGATGCTAAATGGCTCATCAGAGCGATGAACTTGTGGGAATAGGTGAGATTGCCAAGATTGCAGGTGTGTCACGACAAGCAGTCGCCAATTGGCGCGTGCGTGCGGCTGACTTCCCTGGCCCGGTTACGGAGCTAGCCTCTGGGCCGATCTTCCGGCGCTCGCAGATTCGGTCTTGGCTAAAGAGGAACAAAAGGAATACTCCAATGGCTCATGTAATTTCGACGATCAATTTGAAGGGTGGTGTCGCGAAAACAACCACGTCTGTGGCACTGGCCGAGGTCTTCTCTGCGGAGATGAGGAAGAAGGTCCTGGTCATCGACCTGGACCCGCAGACCAACGCGACGATCATGCTGCTCGGGGAGGACAAGTGGCTGGAGCTGAACAACCAGGGGCACACGCTGGCTCAGTTGTTCAAGGACGCCATGAATCCCGACGTGAAGAAATTCGACCTCAACGCCACGCTCCAGAAGCGGGTGGGCGACGTCCAGGAGGCCAGGACCATCGACCTGCTGCCGTCGAGCCTTGACCTGATCGACGTACAGGATCAGCTCGCGTCCGCGCCTTCGGGGAAATTCTACGCCGTGAATCCCGTGGAACTCCTTTGGCGAGCAGTCAAGTCGAAGCTGGACGACTACGATATTGTCATCATTGACTGCCCCCCGAATCTAGGCATTGTCACGCTTAACGGCCTGCGCCTATCGGACGCCTACATTATCCCGACCATTCCCGACCACCTCTCAACCTACGGCATCCCGCAGATTGTGACCCGCATCGGTGAGTTCGCGCAGGCCATCGGCGAGGACATTGACCCGCTGGGTATCGTCATCACGAAGTATCAAGCCAACTCGACGGTGCACAACACCGTAATGAGACAACTCCAGACCGACGCGAACTTTCCCGACGTGTATGCAACGAAGATCAAACAGACCAACACAGCGTCGGCGGCAGCGGAGCACACAGCGCACAAAAGGACGCTGCGGCAGAAGTACGGTTCCGATCCCAACGGACTCACCTCTACCTACATTGATCTGGCACAGGAGATTTGGAACGACTTGGAGGGCGAATTGTGAGCCTTAGGAACACACTCAATCGTCTGATGCGGGTGGTGATTGAGGAGGCGGAGCGCAACCCCAACTTCGAGGCTGCGCTGAACGACGCCCTAGACTCGACACCAAACAAGCGTAAGCTGACCAAGGCGG
Organism: uncultured Gaiellales bacterium; assembly: GCA_964440595.1. Classification (GTDB taxonomy): domain Bacteria; phylum Actinomycetota; class Thermoleophilia; order Gaiellales; family SKUG01; genus CAYTTD01. The sequence continues at coordinate 2,258 of CAYTTD010000265.1, read as the reverse complement.
AAGCCCTTTGCCAAGTGATGGATGGTGATGTGAAACGCGGGAAGAATCGGCGTGCTCCAGCTGCGCTCGATCCTGTTCAAGTCGTACGAGATGGCGAACCGGCCTTGCGGAGCGCGCTGGAAAAGCTATCCTTGGAACAACTGCGTGATATCGTCGCCGAGTACGGGATGGACCCTGGTCGACTTGTGATGAAGTGGAACACGCCGGAACGCGTAATTGATAGGATCGTGGAGATGTCAATCGCGCGGGCTCATAAGGGCAACGCTTTCCGCAAACCTACTGACGAGCCCGCACTGTCGGGGACCAGAGCGGACGAGACGCACCCCTCCGATACCAAGTCAGCGGGCGAAAATTAAGCGCCACCAGCCGGCCTAGAGCAATCCTCCGAGCGGTCTCGCGAGCGTTGGTAACGAGCCAATTGCACTCGTAGGAGTCTGAACCCTTGGCGCAGCAGCGCCAAGGGTAGTCGCCGGGCAAGTTTTGGACCTCAGAGTTATTCCCGGAAACCCCGGCGGTTGCGCTTGTCCTTATTGGCCGTTAACCAACCCATAGCGGCGACCTCTTAAAGCGAACCTATCAACGATAGTGAGGCAGGCTAATCTCTCGTCAAGTGATTGTGCTTCTGATCGCTTCAAAGCCAATCTAGCTCTTTATTCAGATAGTGGACATAGCGGAAGGGGGATTGCCGTAGTTTCGCTTTGTTGTCTCCTATCCCAAATCCGGCTTTAAACTTTATGCTCGAAAGAGCAATCACGCCCGCGGAGGCTAAAAACTTCTCCACCCCAGGAAGATTGAGGTGGTCGGAAAAGACACTGGCGGCGGCGGCTACAACTAAAGCGGCAGATCCGTTGAAATCAATTTCCAATGACATATCAGAGATATGGATAGGCATTTTCTGCTCACGGCTCACACTTAGTAAGTCCACGCATGCGGCATCAATGCGATCTCGCTGTGTCGCTAAGACCTCTGCGCGATCTGTGGCGCTGGTAATCAGTTGTTTGTAGCTGTCAAGCTCCTTTCGCAGTGCTTCCAGTTCTGAATTCCTTTTTTGCTTGAATTCCAGTAGATCCTGCAGCGCCACATTGCGTGTTGGGATAGGTATGGCATGGTGCAGTGACACAGTAATGCCTCTATCAGGCGCTATATGGTCTCCTAGAAATGACCTGAGGTCGTGCTCGGCGGATGCAGACAAACACCACCGACCAGGTTCCTTGTTCTCCAAGTCTTGGTATGCCCTGAAATAAGTATCGGCAAAACCTCTTCCTGGCGATGTTAGGTTTGGCACCAAACTAGCTTCTGGCCGAACCAGCACTCCTTCACTTTCCAGAAAATCCATGTCAGTGCTGCCATGGCTAGGCAAGACGCTTATGGATGGCCAAGCAATACGATCCCAAAAGCACAATCCAAATCTCAATTGCTCTGGGCGCCACATAGAGGGAATGGCTATTACTGGGCCTTCTATCCCCTTTGCAGTTACCTTTGGACTGGAATTCTTCTCTTCAAAAAGATCCGGAAGAAGCATGATGCCTCGCCCACCTTTTGGCCGAGTTCCATAACTCGGATCTGATTCTTTTCGTCGCTTGCTCTCACCCATTCTTCAACCCCTCCCCATGTGCCTCAAATCAAGACTGTGCCCGCGATAGCACCTCTGCCCTTGCTGATCTCACCACCGATAAGGTGCCGAAAAAATTGTACGATTGAGTGACTATGACTCATGTTCGAGTAAGCAGCTTCGTGCCATCCGGCCGCAACTCTCCTTGTGGAGACAAGTGTCGATACAGTGTTTGGCGTGTGACCCCAAGTTCTTCGCATAGATCACTGACCTTGGTTTCCGGCTGCCCCATCGCCGCCATCGCCAATCTCAGCTTGGCGGTGGTCATCTTGAATGGCCGGCCGCCTTTCCGGCCGCGCGCCCGTGCCGATGCTAGACCCGCCACGGTACGCTCGGCGATCAACTCGCGTTCAAACTCGGCGAGCGCAGCGAAGATGCCGAAGACCAACTTCCCAGCGGCAGTCGTGGTGTCGATGGCTGCGCCATGCCCGGTCAATACTTTGAGACCTATGCAGCGACCGGTCAGGTCGTGTACGGTGTTAATCAAATGACGCAGATCACGCCCGAGCCGATCCAGTTTCCACACCACCAACGTATCCCCTGACCGCAACGCTTTCAGGCAACTCGCCAGGCCGGGACGATCTTCTCGCTTGCCGGACGCCTGATCCTCATAGAGATGCGCCGGATCAATGCCAGCCGCAATCAG
>CAYTTD010000264.1:0-3556 GCA_964440595.1 uncultured Gaiellales bacterium | reverse complement strand
CCCCGGCAATCATCTTCATCGACGAGCTCGATGCAGTCGGCACGAGTCGCGGCTTTGACATCTCTCGCGAAAAAGACCAGACCCTGAACCAGCTCCTCGTTGAGATGGACGGCTTCGCGGGGCGCGAGCAGATAGTGGTCATCGGCGCTACCAACAGGCTCGAGCACCTGGACGACGCTTTGCTTCGCCCGGGGCGCTTTGACCGCCAGATCTTCGTCGGGCCTCCCGATCTCAAGGGTCGCCTGGACATCCTGAAAGTCCACACCCGCGACAAGCCTCTCGACCCTGAGCTTGATCTTGAACTCGTAGCAAAAAGAACCGTTGGCGCAACTGGAGCCGAGCTTGCGAACATCGCCAACGAAGCTGCGATCTACGCTGGCCGAGACGGACGAAAGGTCATTCAACGCAACGATTTTGAGCGGGCATTTGAGCGTGTTGTAGCTGGCATCGCCAGCAGCAAGGTGATGACCCCGGAGGAAAAGCGCACTGTTGCCTACCACGAGGCTGGTCACGCCGTCGTATCCAGCTTTGTTGATCCGCCCAGGCCAGTCCACAGGGTGACGATCGTGCCGACAGGTCAGGCGCTCGGCTACATGCTGCACCTGCCGGAGGAGGATCGATACACCGAGAGCAAGGAGGATCTGGTTAACCAGATGATGGTTGCTCTTGGCGGGCGTGCCGCTGAGGAGATTGTCTTTGGGCGCATCTGGAATGGCGCTCAAAGTGATCTTGAAAAGGTGACGCTGATCAGCCGCCGCATGGTGTTTGACTGGGGCATGGGCGAGGAAGTCAAGTCTCTTGCTCTGAAGGCCGAAAACTACGCCCTCAGTGAGCGCACGAAGGAACTGCGAGACCGTGAGCAGATTGATCTGGCAGACCAGGCATATGAGGGCGCTCTCAAGATATTGAATGAACACCGCGATAAACTTGAAAAGCTGGCCGCAGCACTTCTTGATCAGGAGACTCTGGATCAGGAGGATGTAGAGGAACTCCTTGGTATCTCGCACGTTGCCACCCACCCCGAAGAGATCAATGCCGGGGGCTGAGCAGGTATCCGGAATCGGCGGGCAAGCGCCTGACATCTCGGGCGTTCAGTGCCTGCATCACATAGCGTTTGCATCATGGAGCATCGACGACGCGTCGCAAACCTGGCTCAGCGGCTTAGGTGGAAGCATTACACACGATGCAGTTCTCGCTGATCAAGGTGTCAGGGCAGTGTCAATTGAACTGTCCAGTTACGCCGGAAAGGTCGCGCTTCCGTCCATTGAGCTGTTGGAACCACTTGATGACGCGTCGCCAATCGCCCGGTTCATCTCAACCCTCAACCGAGCCCGCGCCGCATTTCATCATGTCGCATGGCAAGTAGACGATCTGGAGCAGGCGCTCGCACACGCCACGGATCACGGCATCAGGCTAATCGACTCAAAGAGTCGCCCGGGTCTGCACGGCACACCGATTGCTTTCATTCACCCATCTTCAACAGGCGGCGTTCTGACAGAGCTCGTGCAGGCCCATTAGCGAAGGCTGTTAATTCCTCGCCCTGCAAATTTCATAGTAGGATGAACACGTTAGAGGATCAGGAGGTCGTACGATGGCAGGTAACGTAAAGATTGAGCTGGGTTTCGTTGGCGGGGGAAGCATGGCAGCTGCCGTGTCTGACAAAGCTTGGGATGATCTGAAGGCAAGTCTCGCCAGTGGCGGCGACGGATGGGTGGAGTTTCCCGGCCTTGACGATGATGTGTCGATGGTGGCTGTTGACAAGATTGTTTTTGCGCGAGCCCACACAGTATCTCGACCGGTTGGCTTCACTGGCGTTTCATGACGGTCCTGGAGGCAGTTGCTGACCTCGACCGCCGGATCAGCAACAAGCTGCTGCTCCGACCTTCCAGCTCTCGTGGCAAGAGCCTCACGACTGCGCTTGCGCGCGTCTCTCAGACCGGCAGCTACGGCGTTGGGTGGGTCTTTCTTTTTGCTGTTGTAGTTACCCTATTGGAGGGCCCTTTGCCTGCGCTTGCGTGTGGCTCGCTCGTGGTTGGCACTCTCTTCCTCAACACCTTGGTAAAGAACGTTTTTCGACGGCCAAGGCCGCCGGAGTCAGCCACTGGCCATAAGCCATCAAGCTGGTCAATGCCTTCGGCTCATACGAGCATGGCGGTGGTCGGTGCGTGGTCGATAACCATGGTGCTGCCATCGCTCTGGTTTCTGTGGTGGGGATGGGCCCTTGTGCTTGCAGCCAGCAGGATTCTGCTAGGCATGCACTTTGCCGGCGACGTGCTAGCTGGGGCGCTGCTCGGCCTTGTCATTGCCGCCTTTGTCGCTCAACCTCTTCTGGCTCACCTCCTATGACGGCCTACTTCATCGGCGCGCTGTTTATATGATTTGCCAACACGCCATTTTTGAACGGAGTCCCAAGTGACATCAGTACCGGTATCGAGTGAATCACAGACCATGCAACATCTGAGGTCTCTGATGAGTGGCTTCACTGTTGACAATCTTGTTATTGACGGTTCGGAGTTCCGCGCGAAGATCAACGCAATGCTTAATCTGGTTGATGCCGACATGGAAGGGTACAGTGACCCGAGTCGACAGCGTGACATGTCCATAAAATTTCACTGGGGGCACAACCATGACTTTGGTGACTTCCATCTCGAAGGCATGTCCGCTGACCGTCACCTCTCTATCATCGCGAGTTTTATTGACGCTGGTTGGCTTCCGCAAGATCTCACGGGCAAGCACGTTCTCGACATCGGTTGTTGGACCGGTGGAACAAGCCTCCTTCTATCAGCGATGGGTGCGCAGGTTACCGCGATTGAAGAGGTAAGAAAATACGCCGATGCAGCGGCATATCTGGGCAGTTCATTCGGTGTAGACACACTGGCCGTTCACAATTCGTCGCTCTTCGATCTGGGTCGTGAGGAGTTTCAGGATAAGTTTGACTACATCATGTATTCAGGAGTTATTTACCATGTCACCGATCCGATTATTTCGCTACGCCACGTATTCAACGCGTTAAAAGACGGTGGTACAGCTCTTGTCGAAACCTACGCCTCGGTGGCGACCGACAACATCCTCGAGTACGAAGGTCCAGGCGTGTTCTCTGGCGGGAGCGAGGAAGAGCTTAATCGTCGGGGATGGAACTGGTTTGTGCCCAGCGTCAGCTGTCTGAGCCAAATGGTCGCCGATGTCGGGTTCGACAATGTCAGGAATTCAGGGCTAATGGACGGCAATCGTTGCCTCGCAACAGGTGTTCGAACCGAGCATCGAGACATGCTACGCGCCGGGCTCTCAGTGCCGGGCGTTCGCTAAGCAAGTCTTATGACCTACCTCTCAGCTGAGCTGATATCGATCATGTTAGCCAGGTACAGAACCCTCGCCTCCGAAGTTCTGCAGCGATCAAGCGGTCCATGATGCATAGATATGGCGTGCACTAACCGGCTCCACCACTCACTTTTTTCATGTTGAGCTGATATGGCCCTCAGAATCATCTCGTGCCCCAACATGATGTGGCCCTCGAGGGCGCGGTCGCCAGATGCAATGGTTCTGCCAACCTCAATCT
>CAYTTD010000263.1:0-3577 GCA_964440595.1 uncultured Gaiellales bacterium | reverse complement strand
CCTCCAGAACATCGTTCGCAATCCAGTCGTCCAAAAGTCGGCGGGCTGCCTGGGGGTCGCCACCCTCCGGTAGCTCGAGCAGCGCCGACTGATGCGGGCTTTGTTCGGCGAGCGCATCGCGCTCTGCCGAGCTAATGACATCGTACGGCGGAGCCAGCAGCGCGCCCGGATCCTCAACTTCATCCTGGGAGTAGCGCAGGTAAGGGAATGCACGTGCTGTTGCCATCTTTGCTCCTTAAAACTTTCGCGGGAACTACGTCCACGAACCATACCTTACGAACTTCAAAACCGCCTATGACCGAGAGCCATACCTTGTGGTGGTCTTATGGTTGGTCAGCTCTAGCGGCACATCTGAAACTCCGAAGCTGCGGACCTCGGCAATGGCCGAATCAATGTCATCGATTGCCGTGCGACTCTTTGGCGCCTCGGCGAGATACCGGGTTACCTGGCTCAAGACGATGCGGCACTCTGGCATCCCGGTCTTCTCTGTAGCCACCATCGCGCTCGTTGCGAGCATGAGGCCCCCGTTGAGGGCATTGCCAACGTCCTCGCTGGCAAATATCACCATGCGCCGCGCAATGAACATGGGATCAGTTCCCCCCTCGAGCATTTCGGCAAGATACTTGATGGCCTGCGTGGCATTTCCGATGCGCATGCTCTTGATGAATGCACTGATCGTGTCGTAGTGACGTGAACCCGCACGATCATGATCAATGGCTCTACGTGAAGATGCAGCCCTAACGTCATCGCTGGTCACCAAACCTGGGCTTGCCGCAACCATGTCTGCCACTTCCAGCAGTGAAAGCGCCGTGCGGGCATCACCGCCGCAACGCTCTTGAACCAGCTCCAATGCACCGTCGCCAAGTCTCGTGTCAAGTGCCTCTGCGGCCGACCCAAGGAGTCGTTCAATCGACTGGCTCTGCAGTGGTCGCAGCTCGTATGTCACGGTTCTTGAGAGCAGCGCCCGATTCAACGATACGTAAGGGTTCTCTGTTGTTGCACCGATCAGCGTAAGAATGCCGCTCTCAACAAGCGGCAGAAGGGTGTCCTGCTGAGCCTTGTTGAACCTGTGGATCTCGTCGAGAAACAGGATCGTACGAGTGCCCGTTGCGCCGAGCGTCTGCCGCGCCTCGTCCCCAAGCTTTCGAATTTCAGCCACTGATGCGCTTACGGCTGACTTCTCAACAACCTCCATGCCGGTCAGGTTTCCTACGATACGCGCGATCGTAGTCTTGCCAACACCGGGAGGGCCAACCAGAATCATGTTGGCCAGGTGACCCCTCTCCACCTGAAGACGTATTGGTCCCTTCTCGCCTGCAAGGTGCTCTTGCCCAACGACCTCATCACACGACGCGGGTCGCAGCCGTTCGGCAAGCGGCTTGTGGGCTTCGCTGGCACCGGAATCAACAGCGTCTGAAAATAGGTCGGGATCCATGGGTCAGCCTGATTGTAACGGTTTCCTTTGCCTTCCATGGAGTATGGGCCGTCCGCAGAGTAGCACTCAACTAGTTGGCGTGAACGGCCGATGAAAACATCTGATCGAATTCAAGCTTTGAGGAGGCGCGAGTGGGGGATAAGCCTGTGCTTGCTGGAATGGCGCTGACAAACGGTGTCATCGTAATCGGACCAAACTGTTGGAGCGTTGCAATCAGATCCCACTCTGGTGAAGTCAGGGCAGTGGCTGGCCGCCGTATTGGAGCCAACCTGGCTGGATCGCTCAGATCCCGACCACTTGTTGGCGGCGTTGTCGCCATAGCCGACCTGCTCTCAACTCTTCCGCGCATCAAGATGGCCATGCCCGAGGCAAAGCTACCCTTTGAGAACCCCACGGTGGTGGCAAGCCTCATTAGCGGCGCAGTCTTTCGATCCGCGCTGCGCCGGAGTGAGATTGGCGGCGTTCGTGAGGAGGCGCTCCAGGGTCTGGCTGGTGGCGCGCTGGCAGTGGTTCCCCTCGCGGGCGACAGTTCTCTGACGCGCTATCACGGGGCTGAGCACAAGGCGATTGCTGGCCACGAACAAAATCTTCCAAGCACCATGGCCTCACGAATCCACAGGCGATGTGGCACTAATCTGCTACTGCCTCTCGTAGCGATGACAACGCTTTGTTCAGTGACCGCGGTGCGATTATTTCCGAACAACCAGGTACAGGCGCGGAACATAGCCAGGTGGATAGCCCTGGTGATGACTCTTGAGCTCGAACGAGGTCGACAACGAGGCAAAAGGTGGTTGTCACCCGTAACTCAATTCGGAGACTGGATGCAGAGAAACGTCACGACATCTGAGCCTGACCTCGCTGAGCTAGAGGTGGCCGACACTGCAGTCGAGGAACTCCTACGTGCAGAAACGGCGCTACAGGATCAGCGTGCTGATGAGGTAGAAGTCGTTGACTCCTAAGCAGCTTACGCTGCCAGCGCGGGCTTACTCGTCTTCGACCGGGATCAGCTGGATGGCGTCACCACGACCGCGTGTCTGAAACACAGATGCGGGGATTCGGTGGTGACCTCCCGGAGTGGTCTCGGCCTCAAGTTCGCCGCGCTCAATCCACTTAACGATTGTCTGCCGGCTGACCCCAACCCTCTTGGCAACCTCTGCCGGAGTGTAGTACTTCTTTTTCAACCTGAGGTAGGTCTTCCGATTTGCCTTGGAGCTTCCACCCGCCGGGGAAGTCACCGGTGCTTGGGAATACTCGCCCACGCCCGCTGACGCTGCCGCATTTCGTGCCTGTTCCAGAACGGTGTCAAGTGCGGCAGCTTCTGCTGTACGGCCTGTTGCCAGCAGTTCACTCCTCAGTGTTTCAAGCTGCCTGATCTTTTCGTTTGACGTTGACATTGCGAGTCCCCTCCTGCCAGGTGACTTCGATTTGCCCTGCACTATGTCAAGGCATTTCGACGTGGGTAGTCACCGTGTGCATTTTCAGTGCCTGAACAGCGGATTCCTTACGGTTCATGATCAGATCACTTTCATCTTGCCCTCTGAATGTCGGCATGAAACATAAAAAACTTGAGCACTTGCTTTCGGAACACCAAACAAAACAGATGCAAAATGTGTCAGATCGTCTACACGTTGCTGCCACAGTTTGCCCAGGATGCAATCAGGGTAGGGGTAGCTCGTGGACGTAATTCTTGAAAATTTTGTACAGGCGTTGGTGGCATTCTTCAAGGGAATTCCGATGTTTCTTGCCCAGTATGGGCAAGTTCTGGTGATCCTTGTTCTGGTGGCTCTGGTCTATGTGGCCTGGAAGTCGATTCCCAGGACGATGTCAAAGGTTGTGACTCCCGAGAGCACCTCGTCAATCACGTGGGATGACGTAGCCGGAGTCGATGAGACCAAAAAGGAGCTCGTCGAGGTGGTCGACTTTCTGCGCGATCCTGATCGATTTGCATCCCTTGGCGCGAGGGTACCAAAGGGAGTGATGCTTTTTGGGCCCCCAGGCACGGGTAAGACGTTGCTTGCCAAGGCAGTGGCGGGGGAATCCGGTGCCATGTTCTACAGCCAGAGCGCCTCGCAGTTCGTTGAGATGTTTGCCGGCCTTGGCGCAGCTCGCCTCAGGAAGCGCTTCTAAAGCGCCCGCAAGAAC
>CAYTTD010000262.1:0-3577 GCA_964440595.1 uncultured Gaiellales bacterium | reverse complement strand
GTAGTGCTATCAAGGATTAGCATGCTTACAGTCTTCGCGCAAGAGCGCAGCGCTCTCTCTCAGAAGCTCAGGTTGCGCGGCATGGTATCCCTCGGCGGCCTGAGCTTTGGCCTGTACATGCTCCACCTTGGCTTCATCATCGTAGCCACCCGCGCAGGCGTGCCAATCGTGCAGCATCCGATCCTGGTTGGCGCCGCCCTGCTAATAACTTCATTGTTTGCCGCGCACATTACCTTCAAGTACTTCGAAGAGCCCGCACGGCGCCGCATCCGCGCTCGCGGCAAGAAGGTGGTTGAGCGGTTGGTGGTTACGCGTTGACAGCCAGTGCCGCTTCGGGCACACCAGAGCCGCGTTCATTGGTTTCATTCGCCGTGCCGGCCAGGGTGTCTGATGTCAATGCTCGTTCGGCATCAAGTTCTACCTGAAGCTCTTCCAGGACCGGCTTTCGCGACCCGTATACCGCCAGCAGGAAGAATGCCTGCGCTGCAACAAGCAGGATGGCAAAGAGTGTGATTGGCGCCTGTACGCCAAATGACGCTGCAATGCCGGCCGCAATAATGTTGCCAACCAGGCTGAATCCATGAAATCCGAACTGCTGCAGTGATCCAAGTCGCCCCTGAACGCTGGAGGGAAACCGTCTCTGTGTGAGAGTTGAAGACCCTATGCTGGAAAGCACGTTTGCAATACCGAAAGAAAGCAAACACAAGCCAAGTACCCATACGGGTGGAGCGGAAAAAAACGCGATCGATCCGAGGATGCCGAATGCCCCGCCGATAATCATCAGATGCTCTGGGAGTGTCTGGGCAAACCGTTTAGACACAATAACTGCTGTGATGATCCCTGAGATGCCAACGACGGCGATGACCACACCCAGCCCAGACGGTGGAAGCTCGAGTGCTTTATCCAGCCATGGCACTGCCGCAACTATGAACATTCCGTTACCGACTCCGGCGCACATCGACGCAAGCAATTCCGGACAGATGTATGGGTCGCGAACACCAATTCTCGCGCCAGATCGAACCTCGTTCAAAACGTTGCGCACTGTATGAGTGACGCTCTCGCTTTGCTTGGAAGAAGCATCGAGTGGTCGAGGATCTTTGACACCCATGATCAGTGCGATGCTTATGGCAAACGTCACAACATCGATAGCGGCAATTATTGAAAAACCAACCAGGGGAAACAGAGCGGCGCCCAGCAGTGGTCCGACAAAGCTGGACGAGTTGTAGGAGAGCTGCGTCAGGGCATTCGCAGATACGCGGTCGTTGTCATCAACGATGTCACGCTGCAGCGCGGGGCTAGCGGCCCGAAATGTTGCGGTAATTGCGGCCTCAAAGAACGCGATCATTGCGCAAACAACCCAAGCTTCCAGGTGAACTGCAACTCCCATTGCAGCTACAGTCAAAATTAATGATGCATCGCCGGTAATCAGTAGCCTTTTACGATCCCAGCGGTCAGCAAAGGCTCCCCCGATTAGTGTCATCAACAACGTGCCTGCCGTGGTGCATGCCATGATGGCTGCAAATGCACTTGCAGAACCAGTGCTCTCATACGCAGCAAGTGGCAGTGCAATAAACGTGGTCAATGAGCCAATGCCGGAGATCGTAGTGGCCGTCCACAGTCGCGCAAAAGCGGTATTTTTGCGCAGAACGACCGGCACAACTAGCGCCAGTTTTCTTGTGGATGCATTGTTTTTGGCAGCCATTCAATGAAAAGGTAACTCTATGCCCTAAAAAGAGGGGTGCGGGCAAGAGGGGCTGGCCTGAGGCGAGCAATCGAAGGGCGCCACAGGCCAACGGTTCGCACTGCATTGTTGCGGCATTGCCTAGATTCCCTGTTAGGCAAGGTGCAGATCAATATCGATGTTGACGTGTCCGCATTCCCCGCTAATTGTGAGGTGTCATCAATTAGTGCTTCGAGGAGGAAGTAATGACGCTGCCCCAAATGATTGCCCTGCTCGTTATTGGCTGCGTGATAGTCGCCGTGTTGAGGATGATGTTGGCGCTCATGCGGATGCACGGGGAGCGCCCGCAAACCGAGCGCGACCGCCAAGACGCGCTCTTTCGTGAGCTTGTAACACCAGTTACCGCGAAGCTCAAGGAGGTTGAAGACAGGCTCATACTCCTCGACAAGGAGCGCGCCCAAAGTGCCGGCGCACTGACGGCGCAGATCGAGGCGCTTCGCAGGAGTGGCGAGCTCGTCGTGCAGAGTGCGGGCACGCTAACCAAGGCGCTCAGAGAGCCCCATGGCCGTGGGCAGTGGGGCGAGATGCAGCTGCGGCGCGTGGTTGAGATGGCGGGCATGGCTGAGCACTGCCGCGACTTCTCGGTGCAGAACAGTGTGCTTACTGCCGAGCAGCGCCGCCTGCGACCAGACATGGTCGTGCACCTGCCCGCGGGTAGGTGCGTGGTCATCGACGCAAAGACGGTTTGGAGCGCCTACATCGATGCCTGCGAAGCGCCGGATGATGAGGTCGCCGCCCCGCATTTGCGGCGACACGCGCAGCAGGTTCGTGATCAGGTTACGCTGCTTGCAGGCAAAGGTTACGAGCGCAGCGTTGACGGCGCGATGCCAGATCTTGTGGTGTTGTTCCTTCCCGCAGAACACCTTTTTTCTGCCGCCCTCAAAGAGTTGCCGGCGCTGCTTGAGGAGTCGTTTGCGAAGGGCGTGATAATCGCGTCACCAACCACATTGATCACGTTGCTTCATGCTGTGGCTCAAGGATGGAAGGAGGAGCGCCTGGCAGACAACGCCGCGCAGATCGCAGCGCTTGGTCGCGAGCTGCACGAGCGGGTTGTAACAATGGCCAGGCACTTTCAGGCGGTGGGGCGGCACCTCGACCAGGCAACCGATGCGTACAACCGCGCCGTTGGATCTCTCGAATCACGAGTGCTTGCAACCGCGCGCAAGTTCGAGCAGCTCGACGTTGCAGGTGCGAAGTCCGCGCTCCCGCCGGTCGAAGGCGCGGCGAGCGTTTCGCGTCGATTCTCTTCACCCGAGCTGATCGCAGAGATTGATGTGCCCAGCGAACTTCGTCCAATGCTGCGCCATGGCGGCGAAGCGTAGATTAAGGCCATGCTCGTTCAGCAGCTCCTTTTTTTCACCACCATTTTTTGCGCGGCGTTACGGAGCGTACGCGTCAGCGATTGCGTTGGCCCCCAGCCAGCTGCTGGCGCTCACCAGAGCGATGCCACCCAGGAGTGCGCCGATGGCACCGAGCCTTCCTCGCGGAGTGTGCGGTGCGGTGAGCCACGATGCTGCGCGGCCGATCTCTCTGCGTCCACCGAGAGTTGCCACTGCGGTGATGGGTCGCCGCAGTGCCGGTGCCAGGAGCTTGACGCCACCCGCCGCGGCAAGTGCGCCTCCTCCGATCGCGCCTGCCTCCGCCCATGCCGGGTACGACATACTTGTGGGGTATCTGCTTTTTGTCAGCTCCGTATAGATTGAGCGAATGGTTTCGTCGTCTGGGGAGTAACCCATCCGCTCCTCGATCTCTGCATCATCAAATCCCAGCTCGTGAGCAACCTTCTTTCCCGCAGCAAAAGCAGGTAGCGCCTGCTGAACAGCGACATTCCCTTCC
>CAYTTD010000261.1:0-3583 GCA_964440595.1 uncultured Gaiellales bacterium | reverse complement strand
AGACAGCAGCAAAGAAACCAGCTGCACGCAAAACAGCAGCTAAAAAACCAGCAGCAAAGAAGGCTGTTGCAAGGAAGCCAGTTGCACGCAAAACAGCAGCTAAAAAACCTGCCGCTCGCAAGACAGCAGCAAAGAAACCAGCTGCACGCAAGCCTGCGGCTCGCAAGACCACCACACGCAAGACCACGGCAAAGAGGGCTACCCGCCCACGCGCACGTGCGTTTGCAATGAAGTCAAAAACCGTCATCGCGAAGGCCGGCTCATCGAGCCGGCCTTCCGGAGGCACAACTAAGGCAGGCAGCACCGCCAAGAAGACGAAGAGCGCCGCCAGCCCCAAGAAGACAACCCCAAAGCGAAAGAGCACAGCCAACGCCCCCAAAAGAGCTGCTGCAACCAAGAAAACTGCAGGATCAGCAAAAAAGAAGGCTTCTGGCACCGCGTCATCGCGAACCACAGCAACTCGAAAACCAAGCACCAAAACAAAGCCAACCGCACGCAAGAAAGCTACAGCCAGCTCAAAGAGTAAGGCCAGGGTATCAGCAGCGGGCAAGAGCATCGGCGAGCAGATCTTCAAGAGAGTTGAAGAGATTGTTTCCACCGGGCTAACTGCGAAGGCTGCGTTTGATCTCGTTGCCAAAGAGCGCAAGATGTCAGTCGCAAACGTTCAACAGCACTACTACCGCTTTAAGCGAAAGACTGGAAGCAGCACGAAGTCTGTAGCATCGAGCGCCCGAAATCGTGCTCAAAAGACAGCCCTGGGTGCCGTTACTGCAGCACAGAGTGTTGCCCAGAACACGGTAGGCCCACAGCTCGAACAGCTGGGTCGCGGACTCGGAAACATCAGAAAAGACGTTACCGGTGACGTAACCCAGATCAGCGCTGACGTCGTTCAGGCTTTCATGGAGCTTCTCGACGAGGCAAGGAAGAACGAACACTTCCGCAAGCTGGAGAAGAACCTCACGCAGCTTCTCTCGCGCTAGAATCAAATCCTGGAGTCGGGGTGTAAACCACTATCTGGTTTACACCCCGACTTTTTTATACCCCGACTTTTTGTTTCGCTGTATTTCATGATCAGGGGCAGCTTTGGCCGCGCGCTGGCCGACGACGGCCACTGACAATTCGTTGTTGCTTTCCTTTGGCACTTTCCAACGGATGAATCGGTATTGAAACAGATCCTGTTGGAGGCAGATCAGCGATGACATTCAATACAAGACCATTTAGCCCTGTTGAGCTACCGGCGTCACCCCAGGTGATCGCACAGCTTGACGCCATGCATCGCATGTCTCCACCCGCGGCACCCCCCATCGCCCCGCACCTGATGGTGTCACCATTCTCAGCACCAGCACCACAGACACTGATGTTTCCTCAGCAACCGCAGTTTCCCTACGCGATGGCTCAACCAAATGCGGTGAACCCGTTAATGCCCGGCCATTTCCAATCCCAGCCGATGCCACAGATGACGCTGCCTGCTGGAGTTCAGTATGGCCAAGGCATGTTGCAGCCATCTCCTGCCACATTCGCTTTGCCTGGTCTTGAACAAAAGAAACCAAATCCACTGGCCACCATCGCAAAGGGAGTCTTTGCCGGAGGCGCTTTAGGCGCCCTGGCGGGAGCCGCACTGTCAGCTCCCCTCCCATGGAAACTGGTACCAATGGCGCTTATCGGCGGCACCTTGGGCGCTGTTGCGGGCGGATTCATGGCAATCAAAAAAATGAAGAGCCAGAAGAGTGCTGAGCTCGCTGCAATGAAGGCTACCCAGCAGCACGAGGCCGCGTTGGCCGCGAAAGCCAAAGATGAAGAGCTTGCAGCCAAGTCAACAAAGCCGGCCCGAAAACGCCGCAAGAAGCACAAAGCACGTCGCAAACACGGCGCAGCATCCAGTGCAACCCGTGATGCTTCTGCCGGAGCGGCCCAGGCCAGACGCAAACGAGCAAAGAAACCAGATAAGAATTAGCGTACGTTTACATGTAGCCAGGGGCTCTGACCAGGCAGCACAAGGTCGTCACCAAATGTGTAGGCCCGTATTCGCCATTTCCCAGTAGTCAATCGCACCCTGAACCGGTCATCATCGGGCCAGTATCCGTCAAAGGCAAATGCGGTTGCCGACGCACCTATGGAGCGTATCCAGCGCCCGTTCGCGCCTCTCTTGTATGCACGAATAGAAATCACCCTTCCGTTTGTGCGATCCACCATTGATATCGTGCCTGACAACCTGACCAGAGCAGACGTCGCGGCACCAGATCTTCGTACCACACAAGCCTTCTTTGGAGATTTTCCACAATCCATGATGGTAGCGTCTTTTGGTTTTAAGGCAGCGATTGTTATCTGCGGTGGCTCAGTCACCTTAAAGTCAATCGAATCGATTTCTCTCTCAAACGGCCCTCGATATGCCACTACCCGCCACGCGTGGTAACCGACTGACAATCGATATCTTCCAGGCAGTCTGAATGACACCAAACCGCTCACACGAGGCTCCGCTGCCCTGCCCGTCAGATTGGCAACCTGCCTCCCATCTACTATCACCCGATATCCGTCGATGCCAGTGCTTGACCCCGATGGCTGCCAGGAAAATTCGGGTCTAGTAGTGGCAACATTGGAGTTTCGGGAGGGACTAACAGCATTGAATTCAACAGGTTTGTCACCCAGATTCCGGGCGGCAGCAAGTGCTCCGGCAGCATTCAGCCGCCCGGCAGAAGCTACCGGGGTTGGTGTTGCAGCCGTGTTCCAGATTCCTGCTGGAAACTTATCCACACCATCGAGTATGGATTTTTTGACGAAAACAGGTGAAGCTGCCGGCCACTTTGCAAATAATAGTGCCGCGACGCCTGTGACATGAGGTGCAGCCATTGAGGTTCCGGATTCATACCCGTAGGCGCTATCGCTCTTCCACGGACCCTTGCCATCGGCGCAAGCCACTCTCACGTCGTCAATGTAAACACCATCACCATTGCCCTCCGCATCTGTGACCAGCCTGAACCTGATCCTGGTATTGGCAGTCAACATGGTTTTGGGAATCATTCTCAGAACAAATTCGCTGCGATAGCCGTCGATTTCGCTTCCCAGGAGCCTCCACTTCCTGCCGTCCGAGCTCGCCTCAACTCGCAGATAATCTCCGGTTGTGGCGTGAAGATCCGAATACAACGAGAAGTGAACTCCACACTTGTAACGACCGCTTACGTCAATAACGGGCGTAGTGATCCAGGAGTCGTTACGCGCGGGATATGTTCCTGCACTGTCAGACAGCTCGCTGACACGGGTGCCATCAAGAATGTCACTGTTCCATGCCCAGGTTGTACCCCGCCGTTTACCGGGAACCCATTCACCGGTTGGATCATTTGTGGTGTCGGCGTCAACCTTGACCCCGGCACCAACTGGGTTCTGATCAAAACGTGCAAAAAGCAGGCCTCCCGGAACGGTCGACAGAATCTCATTGCCCGGCGCTGCGATATCCACTACACCTCCTCCCCAGCTGGAGAATGAAGGACGATCATCAGAGGCATTCGATGCAGCCACGCAAATAATGTTTGGAAGCGAATAACTGCACGGATAGTCAGGAGTGACATTTGAGTCAGCACCACCATTG
>CAYTTD010000260.1:0-3583 GCA_964440595.1 uncultured Gaiellales bacterium | reverse complement strand
AATTATTCTTTCCAGATCACGAATACGATTTCGTAGTCTCGCCGCCCTTTCAAAATTCAGATCACGTGAGGCACTGGCCATCTCATCTGCGAGGCGATTCATTGTTACATCTGTCTTACCAGAAAGCACAAGCCTGACCTCGTCAATGATCTTGCCGTACTGCTCCTTATTCACGGCACCAATGCACGGGGCGCTGCACCGTTCAATGTGATAGTCGAGGCAAGGTACACCTGATTGGCGCCCCGGCGACGGCCCCTCACATGGGCGATATTGAAACACACGATTCAGAAGATCAAGCATCTCGCGAACACGGCGTGCGCCCGTGTATGGGCCGAAGTAGAGTGTTCCTTTTCTGTGGCGCTCCCGCGTGAACATTACGCGCGGAAATTCATCACCCTTCGTGATGGCAATAAACGGGTACGATTTATCGTCGCAAAGCATCACGTTGAACGGCGGCTTGTGCCTCCGGATCAAACGCGCCTCCACTACCAGCGCTTCCTTCTCACTCCCAAGAACAAGAACTTCAATGTTGCGTATGCGCATCACAAGAGCATGCGTCTTACCATTGTGAGATCCAGTGAAGTAGCTGTTCACACGCTTTCTGAGCGACTTGGCTTTGCCTATATACAGGACCTTGCCGTTCTGATCATGGTAAAGGTAGACACCCGGCTCATCCGGAATATTTCGACGCTGCGCATCTATGCTTTCACTGGTGTTTCCCATGCCTCGAGCACATGATACCCGGCTGCCGGGAATTCTCCTGCGCGGTCACAAGACGCCGGTTGATGAGAGCCCGCCAGCGAGACCACGTATGGTGACCACCAGAACCATCCACATTATTGATGGAACAAAAAGCAACACGACAGCCAATTGCATTCGAGGAGAGGCGTTTGCAGCTCGCGTGCGAAACGTCTCCCGCTCAACGCTGCGTGCGTCACGAAGAAGTGCTTCAATCGCTGGAACCACGTCGGCTCCGGTTCTGCTGGCCGTAACAATGGAGTGCGCCCAGGCGTCGAGCTCAGGAATCCCAGCAGCTTCGCTTACAGCAAGAAGTGCTTTGGTCGGTTCTCTCCCGAGCCTGATCTGCGCAGCGGCTGGCGACAGTGTTCGCCCTAGTGCCCGCGGGCATGCTTCGATTGCTCCGACTGCTGCTGTCCTAGCGGTGCTTCCGGCTGAGATCAACGCAATCGTTGTCTCAAACAGATGTGGCAATTCACAGCGAAGTGCGGCAGCATGCTCTTCGGATCGCTTCGCATCCCGCTTCAGGCTGTAAAGAGCTGCCAATACACCTCCAGCGGTAATCGCCAGAAATGATTTGATTGACGGAATCCCCTGGAAGTAAACGACGACTGCAAGACATGGAAGTGTCACTCGCACTACGAACCAGGCGGCTCGTTTCTCTGAACCGCCAACGGATACCCGCTCATCGGGCCGCCTAGACTCTGTATCACCTGTCAGCCCTTCGGCATCAACCGCAATACGGCGAACAACAGCAATTCCAGCAGCAAGTAGAAGTGCAGAGGGAACAAAAAGTAACACCGACGCACCTGTCACTAATTCGACCGCACTTTCTGGTGAGGTGATCAACCAAAGCGCAGCCGCAACCACTGGCATCGCGACTACCGCTCTCGCGCTGAAGCGGGCTTGCGATGTAGCCGTGCGCGCCTCTGATCTGAGCCGAATTCTCTCACCCAACAATGTAGCTAATCTATGACACGAAGCACCAGGGTCTACGCCCGTCTCGAAAGACGAACGAACCACCTGAAAAAAGAGATCCGCTGTGCCAATCCCCATCTCGTGACTGAACTTGCGGATCGCCGCTATGGGTGGCTCCCCGACGAGCATGCGGCATTCTGCATTCTTCAGGCACTGGCCAGTTCTGTGATCCAGACCAACCATCTTTGCGGCTGAGCCAAATGCATCGCACATAGAGTCCCCGGCTCGCAACGATGCGGCGATTACCCTGAGCGCTTCAGCAAAGTCACGCTCCAGCAGATCGGTAGACCTGGTTCCTCTCGCCCTTATCGTCTTCGCAATCGCCACGCGCCTGCTCCGTCACTCTCTTCAACCATCGCAACATCAACAACAGATCGAACTCCGGAGGCGTCACGCTCAACGTGCACCACACAGTCAACTGCCCTCGAAATCCAATTCCTGAGTACCAACTGCGGAGTTCCAGGCTCAGCAACCAGAGCCATTGCCTCGATCCTCAACAACGCGTCTTCCACGCCGTTTGAATGAACGGTAGACCAACACCCCCGGTGCCCAGTGTTCAATGCCTGCACAAGATCGTATGCCTCTACTCCCCTTACCTCACCCAGGACGATCCGGTCTGGACGCATTCGCAACGCGTTGCGGAGAAGCTCTCGAATCGTAATCTGCGTGCCCGAAGCAAAAGTTGCCGGACGCGCTTCCAACCGAACCCGATGCACATGGTCGCAAGGGAGTTCGGCAGCATCCTCAATGATTATTATTCGCTCGGATTCGTCGCAGAGCGACATGGCCGCACCAAGCAAAGTTGTCTTTCCAGCACCGGTGCCACCTGACACGATTACGTTTGCCCGAT
The DNA here is from genome assembly GCA_964440595.1 of uncultured Gaiellales bacterium. Classification (GTDB taxonomy): domain Bacteria; phylum Actinomycetota; class Thermoleophilia; order Gaiellales; family SKUG01; genus CAYTTD01. The sequence continues at coordinate 1,017 of CAYTTD010000260.1, read as the reverse complement.
CCTTAACCAGCGATGTGATCAATGCAGCATCATCAGGTTTACAGCTACCGTTATCAATCAGATCGTCGATTGTTCTAACGTTATGAAGAAACCTCCTGATCGTCACTGATGTGCCTTCAAATGACAATGGCGGAATCACGGCATTGAGGCGACTTCCATCAGGCAGCCTTGCATCTACCATGGGAGAAAGCGCATCCAACCGACGGCCCAACGGAGCAATTATCCGATCTACGATTTGCCGCACATGTTCATCGTCGCGGAAAGCAACTGACGTTTTTGACAGCTGACCATTCTTTTCAATGAATACGGAATCCGGACCATTGATCATTATTTCTGAGATATCAGGATCCGCAAGCAGGGAGTCGATTTGCCCGAGTCCGGTCATCGAAGCAACAACCGCATCAATAACTGCAACCTTTCGAGTCTGATTGAGAGGCAATCTCTGCTCGGAGAGAATGTGGTCTGCCAGCTGGCGAAGCTCGGCGTCGCCACGGGTTCGGGTTACATCGACGAGCACACTTACGTCGCACTCACGATAAATAAGCTCGCATACCTGTTCCGCTAGACGGGAATCAGTGTTCGCTTCCAAGATGATCCTCCTCCGGAAATCAATTCTGAAAAGCTGTTTGCGATACCCCAGCGACGAGTGATTCGCACGGACTCTAGCGGCATCACAATTTCAACCGTCAAGTTGAGTCGACTCCTATTCAAGAGGTCAACAATCTTTGCGACCTGGGCGGCACATTTCTCATTGGCTTTGGCAACTATTGTCACTTTGTTTGAACGGGTAACTGCGCTCCAGGTCACGCTGTCGATTCTGGATCCGCCGTCCACAACAATCGTAGGCTCATCGACCGATTTCGATTGTAGGTTTTCAATGAGGGCATCGATTAGCTGTGAGCCAATCAGATCTGCAACTTCGTGGCTAGACGGTGACGGCACAACAGAAATCCCATGTGATTGCGAGTGCCAGACGATTGACTGCACAACGGCTTCGTCAACGTTTTCGGGTAACAG
>CAYTTD010000259.1:0-3607 GCA_964440595.1 uncultured Gaiellales bacterium | reverse complement strand
TACAGGATTCACCTGTGATGCAAGCCTGGGTTACGCCGAACACCCCGGGCTTCGAGCGGGATTCTCATGGCCGTATATCGCCTGGGACTGGGAAAGATCGCAATCGCTCGATCTGGTTCTGCTACAGACTTGCATCATGGACGCAACCTTTGAAGATCGTTACCTCGGCTGCGGCCCGGATGGTGCCTGGCAGTGGATCGAACCGCTGATCAACCATTGCGAACGAGTTGGTGGTGGATGGTCCGTTCTTTGGCACAACGATAAGCTGATCCACAAAGGCGCTCGCGTGTGGAACGAACTCTATATCCGACTTCTCGATGAACTCGCCGCGCGAGGCGCATGGATGGTCGACGCCGGAACCATGGCTGACCACTGGCATTCACGGGCGAGTTTCTGTGCAACTTGAATTGGCAGCCACACTTTCCGGGTGAATCCGATTCGTGTCATGTTGTGTTGATCTGTGTTCAGGCTCCCAATAAGCACCTTCAGACACCCCAGACACAAAAAACCAGAAACACAAACAAAAAACGATGGATCCAGGTGCAACCGTAGGCCACTCTGATCCCGATAACCTGATGAGGCATCAGATCTGTGTTGTGTGTGGGTCTGACGCAACCAGAACAACTGGCACGCGCAATGCAGTGCAAGGAGTGGATGTGAAACGCGACGTGTGGACAACCCGTGATTCAGGGACCTTTGGCTTTATTTCAGAGCGCACCCAAACCATTAACCACGTTACGATCATTCGGCCAATTCTCATCTTCGCTGCGGCGCTGACTGCCACATTTTTTGCCTTCGGCGGTTTTGCGCCAGGTAACGCTGCATATGCAGCTCCTGACATGGCAGTCGGAGCACAGCAGGATGGCGGAATGGAACGAGCAGGGCTACGCCAGGAGAACCTCGATCGGATGAAGGCACTCGATGCCTCAGTGATTCGCTTCCTGCTTCGCTTTGACCGAATCGCGGCAAAGTGCGACCCCCGCACGAAGCAGGTACCTGCCAACTCGCCCAACAACCCCTGCTACGACTGGTCAGTACCTGATGCGGTAGTGCGCGATGCCGGCCGCCGCAACATCAAGGTTTTGTTTTCTGTCTACGGAGCACCAAAATGGATGTTCAACAAGGGCCCCAACTATGTAGGCCAGTCAAACGCTCAGTATCGACAGTTCACAAAGGTGTATGGCGACTTTGTTACTGCGGCGGCTCAACGATATGAAGGCAGGACTCATGACGTTCCAGGCGTTGCATACTGGACCATCTGGAACGAGCCAAACTCCACCTACTTCTTCTCACCACAAAAAATTCGAAAGAAGAATGTATCCCCACGGCGATATGGCCAGCTTTACTCTGTTGCTTCCAAGGCAATCAAATCCGTTAATCCGTACTTTGCAGTCGCTCCCGGCCCTACGGGATCGGCATCTCGAATCAAGCCGATAACATTTGTACGAGGGGCAATGCCGGTGATCAACCGTTCAGGCGCACCGGTCGACGCCTGGGCGCACAATCCGTACCTGCAGGAGGCAGTAAATCCTGAGACGCAAACACGAGGATGGTCGTCTCCCAGCGCGAGCACAATGAAGGCACCATGGGTTGGCATAGCCAACCTCAATGACCTCGCAAACACACTCGACAGGTATTCAGCGAGTCGAGGCGCTGCGATCTGGATAACGGAATTCAGCTACGAGACAAACCCTGATCCGAACGGCGTAACCTTTGAGCAGCAAAGCCAGTGGCTTGCTGAAGCGATGCACTATGCCTGGGCAAACCCGCGCGTATCTCTCTTTATCTGGTACGGCCTGTTCGACGATGGCGATGGCGGCACCAAAGGATTTCAGTCAGGCCTCTTCACGGCATTCAATTCATGCCGAACATCCAAGTGGTGCGCAAAACCTGCTGCATACATGTTCAGACGACCAACGTGGGTCTCGAAAAACACCGTAACCGCTGGCGAGTCAATAACTGTATGGGGGCAATCCCGCACAAATCCAGCCGAAACACGTCTCTATATCTGGGAGGGCAATGGCTGGACGGCATTCAACAACACACCGGATCAATTCGGATCCGTGTATCTCACGTGGACGATGCGCGCTGATGCGTGGTTTGTCACGTGCGATGGTTCGAGCTGCGGAGCCGTACAAAAGGTAGACGTCCTTTAGACCATCGACCGCTTGCGTCGAAAATCGTAGCTTATTCGCTTGAATCAATTGTTGTATGTTCGCCTCCGGACCGTTACCCTGCACAGGGCAATTTCGGTTATACAACGATGTTTGTAACTTTGATGTTGAAAGGCTGACATACCGTGACCAGTTATCTATTCCCCGTTCGACTTCGTGCGCTAGTACCAATACTGTTTTCATCAATCTTGATGACGATGATGCTTGCACCAACATCTGATGCTCGGCCATTCCTGTTCGGCATTCAATCTACTGGCGAGATCCTCGACCCGGTTCAGGCTAACCGCGAGGCCGCTATCGACGGCATCAAAGGTACCGGTGCAGACATTGCGCGAGGACCCATGAGCTGGAAGCGAGTGGCAACAAACGCTTCCGCATGCTCATCAGCAAGCATCGCCGATTTAAAGGTTCACACGCACGCCTGCTATGACTGGAGCCTCTACGACCACGTTGTTGCGTACGCCGATTCCCACGATCTCGAGCTTCTCGTTTCGGTTTATCAGGTACCAGAGTGGGTGCTTGGCAATGAAGACCACTACTATGTTGGTGGTTCCGACGCTGAGTTCACGAAGGTGGCTCAGCGATGGGCGGCATTTACCAGAGCTGCGGCAACCAGGTACAACGAGTCTTCCACGATCGGCACGATCCATTATTGGACGATTGGCAACGAGCCCAACTCGTTCTTCTTCTGGAAGCCTTTGAATCAAAAAGCCCCTGTGCGTTATGCGATGCTCTACTCACTGGCTGCACCACACGTACTGGCTGCCAACCCTGCAGCACAGGTTGCCCCGGGACCAACCGGTCCAAAGTCCACGATGAAGCCTCAGAAGTGGATGAGGATTGCCATTCCCGCAATGAAGCGAATGAAAGTCAAGCGCAATCAGATCAGCGCCTGGGCACACAATCCGTACCCGCCATCTGTGAAGTCTCCTCGCCTTGGACACTTCCGTCCACCAAGCTACGGAATGAACAACATCAATCAGTTCCTTCAGGAGCTTGACCGATACCCACTGACACGGAGAAAGCCTGTTTGGGCAACCGAGTTTGGCTATCAGACAGACCCACCCGACTCCGTCTTCGGTGTGTCTTTTGAGAACCAGGCCATTTTCCTTGCTGAGTGCTTCGACATTGTAGAGAGCTACAAGCGGCTGCGCATGGCATTCTGGTACGTCTACAAAGACAACACGATCGACAAGGATTGGCAGTCCGGACTGCTCGACTCTGACGGAGTAGCAAAACCTGCGTATGAGATGTTTCGGCGGCCGATCTCGCGTTCGAAAACCAGGATCATGCGTGGTGAGTCTGTACGAATATGGGGTGCTTCAATGCTAACGCGCAGTGGCGCCGGCCTGTATTACTCATACAATGGCAGCACCTGGAAGCGAATTCCGGGTCAGAAGAATCACCGCAACGATGCGTATCATGCGAACTTC
>CAYTTD010000258.1:0-3617 GCA_964440595.1 uncultured Gaiellales bacterium | reverse complement strand
GCCTGAGCTGGACCTCTGTTGGGCTTGGCGCCGCGAGGGGCAAGGTGCGGCAGGATCTTCTGGTGGACGGAGAAGGCGCAGAGGCGCATATGACTGGCGTCTCGCTGGGTGACGGACGTCGAAAGATTGACTACGACACCCGGCAGGTACACCTGAAGCCACACGCCATGAGTGATCTGGCGTTTCGCACTGCTCTGGGCGCCCGGTCAAAGAGCGTCTGGCGCGGGATGATCGAGGTTGCACCGGGTGCGCGTGGCACCGATGCATACCAGGAGAATCGCAACCTGTTGCTTACGTCAAATGCCCATGCTGACTCAATACCTGGCTTGCAGATCGAGACCAACGATGTCAGGTGTACGCACGGTGCAACTATTGCAAAGGTTGATCCTGAGCAGCTCTTCTATCTAGTATCAAGAGGAATTGACCGCGCCGAGGCGGTGCGTACTCTTGTTAGGGGTTTCTACGCACCGATTATCGACAGGGTTCCAGAAGAGGCCATTAGAGAGCAGATAAGAGAAACTCTCTGGCTTCGGTTGGAAAAAGAAACCGATGTGTTGGCTCGCGCGAATGCGGGTAGCCAGCACTCGGACACAAACGATAGGTGAACCTCACCGAGAAGGGGGATAGGGCGTAATGCTGGTAAAGAGGATATTGCTGGTGCTCGCTGCGGTGTTGTTGGTCGCTGGTTGCGGCTCGGATAACAGCTCGGACAAGTCCAAGAAGAAAGAGGCGAAGAAAAAGTCCTCTGACCCCGTGATGGCAGCCAAGGAAAAGTCGATCGATCAGTCCCTCGAGGCTGTGGAGAAGACTCCCAAGGATGCAAATGCTTATCGAAACCTTGCACAGAGCTACATAGCCATGGCATCGCCAACCGCGATGGAGGGCGGCAAGATCCAGGAGGCTCCCAAGGATAGAGACAAGTATCTGAAGAAAGCTGTTGAGGCGCTGGAGGAAGCCCGAAAGCTCGACAGCAAAAACCTTGACTATACTCAGATGCTTGCTTCAACACACCTGGCGTTGCAGGAGTACGACGAGGCCCTGCCGCTTCTTGAAGAGGTCGCCAAGGGTCGCAAAGACGATGAGAATGCCTACTACCAGCTAGGGCTTGCATACTCAAACGCGGGCAAGCTGAAGGAGACGATCGAGGCATGGGAGATGTTCGTTAAGCTCGCTGGCCCTAAGGATCCACGCGTGAAGCAGACCAAGGATTCGATCAAGCAGCTTAAGGCAGCTCTTAAGAATCCGACGCCTCCGCCAGCTCCGGCACCTGAGGATGACAAGAAGTCTGACAAAGACAAATGAAGCGAACCCTGACGGGCATCAAGCCAACCGGCATACCTCAGCTGGGTAACTACTTTGGTGCGATTCTGCCAGCCTTGCGGCTGGCAGAAACCACTGAGGCCACCTACTTTGTGGCAGATCTGCACGCGCTTACCACCGATCTCGATGGTGCGCGCATGCGGCAGATGTCTTATGAAGTTGCAGCAGTTTGGCTTGCCCTTGGGCTGGATGTAAACCGCGCGGTGTTTTTCAGGCAGTCCGATGTGCCTGAACTCACAGAGCTGACCTGGGTGCTCTCATGTGTTGCACCCAAGGGTCTGCTGAACCGTGCGCACGCGTACAAGGCGTGTGTGCAGCGCAATGAGGAGCTGGGCCGCGACCCAGACGATGGCGTCAACATGGGGCTGTTCAACTACCCCGTGCTAATGGCGGCAGACATCCTGATGTTTCAGACAGACCTCGTGCCAGTTGGAGCCGATCAGAAGCAGCACGTGGAGATTGCCAGGGACATCGCCGAGTCGATCAACCGAGCGGCGGGCGAGCAGTTGTTTCGCGTTCCCGAGCCAGTGATTGATGGAGACGTCGCGGTGGTGCCAGGTACCGACGGGCGAAAGATGAGCAAGAGCTACGGCAACACGATTCCCATTTTTTCGGGCGGCAAGGAGCTGAAGAAAACCGTGATGGGTATCGTCACAGATTCCGCGCCGGTTGAAGCTGTAAAAGATCCAGAGAAATGTAACGTCTTCAACATCTACAAGCTGGTTGCTTCGCCTGACGAAACTGCTGAGATGGCCGCGCGCTATCGCGCAGGCGGGCTCGGATACGGCGACGCTAAGAAAGCGCTCCTGGCTGCCATCGAAGAACGGTTCAGTGAGCCGCGGCAGCGCTACGAAGAACTTTTGGCTGACACGGACTCCCTGGAGGATGTGTTTGCTCAGGGCGCAGAAAAGGCTCGAGCCCAAGCCAACGCAACGATTACCAAGGTTCGCGCTGCGTTTGGCCTGGGCCCGATAAAGGTGGCCTCTACTTCGTTCTGAACTTCGCTACGGGTGAGAAGCCCGAGCTGTTTCCTTCTGCGTCAAATGCCCTGATCTTGAATTTGTACGCCGTCTTGCTTTTCAGGTGGATGATTTCCGTTCCTGCAGTTGCTACGAATCCGAGCGACTTCCACTTCTTCGCTCCCACCTTGTAGAAGACTTCGTACTGCACGACTCCAACATCGTCGGTCGCAGGCGCCCAGGTGAAGCTGAGCTTCTTCTTCTTTCGAGCGACGAGCTTGGGCTTGCCTGGCGCACTTGGTGCTGCAACGTCCTCCGTTTCAGCGCTCGTATCTTCTTGCGGACTTCCGCCTGATGTCGTCGTCGTAGTTCCTGTTGATGTTGACGTTGACGTAGACGTAGTTGTTGTATCGCCACCGGTGGAAGTGCTGCCTCCGCCGCCGGTATCGGTGCTGCCTCCACCGCCGGTTCCGCCGCCTGTATCTGTGCTACCGCCGCCTGCGCCGCTGCTGCCGGTACCTTCAATAGTGCCACTGTCTGTCTGCGGTGCTACCCAGTCGCGGTACATGGCCAAGCGTGTGTAAACGCCGTAGGTGGTACCTGCGCAGCCGCGTCCCCAGCTAGTGGCGCCAACCAGCCGGTAACCGCTAGCTCCATCTGACACGATGATTGGGCCACCGCTGTCACCTTGGCAGGTGTCCTGGCCGCCACCGCCGACAGTTCCATCGCCAAGGATGCTGCCACAGATCGCGACCAAGGGGTTGTAGGTATCGCCTACCGTTGCCATGTTGGTTGTGCAGTCTGCGTCAGCGACTATTGGCACCGAGACTTCCTTCAGGGCATCCGGCGCGCTGTCAGTGCCGGGAATCGTGTTGCCCCAACCGGCAACATAGGCTCCCGGCATGCCTGAGCCGTTACCCCACAGCGAATCTTCGCCACTGCCGACAATCGAAATCGGTGTCGCGGTCGACGCCTCAGACAGCTTGATCACTGCGAGATCGTTATCCATGGTTGATGGGTTATAGCTTGGATGAAACGTGATGCTTGACGGCTGGATCATCTGGCCGTCGCCGGATGAGACCACGCGTCGACCGGTCATCACGCGCATATCCGCCGGCTGTGTTGAAAGGTTCACGGCGTCATCGGTGACACAGTGTGCCGCGGTGATCACTGTGTGGGCGTCTACAAGTGAGCCGCCACAGAATGGAGCTCCGCCCATATAGGTCAAACCGACAATGAAGTTCCATCTACCTGCAAAATCGCTCTCAGAAACATCGAAGCCGTTGATGATTCTGGGCGTAAGTGGCTCGCCGGCTGAGGCAGAGCCGTGCAGAGCCC
>CAYTTD010000257.1:0-3678 GCA_964440595.1 uncultured Gaiellales bacterium | reverse complement strand
CGGAGTGAGAGCTAGCCAGAAGGCGTAGAATCGTTGCATGACTGATCAACTGCCTCCGTGCCCCGAATGTTCAAGTGACCTGACCTACGAGATGCCGCCTCTGCTTGTGTGCCCGATGTGTGCGCACGAGTGGTCGCTCGAAACAGACGCTGCTGATTCGCCAAAGCAGATTCGTGATTCCGTAGGAAACTTGCTTGCTGATGGCGACACTGTTACCGTTGTGAAAGACCTTAAGATCAAAGGAAGCTCCACGGTAATCAAGGTTGGTACACGAGTCAAAAACATCAGGCTCGTTGATGGAGTTGGCGACCACGATATCGATTGCAAAGTGGATGGTGTTGGGCCGATGCAGTTGAAGTCATCGGTGGTGAAGAAAGTTTGAAGGTGTTTGAGTGTCCAGCGAGTAATTGAGTTACCGGGAGGCGATGAGGCATGACAGCAATTGGCGAAATGACGGTTGGCGAGATCGCGGCAGAGCATCCACTTGCCACTCGCGTTTTTGCTCGGCATAACATCGACTACTGCTGCGGCGGTAGCAATACGCTTGCTGATGCCTGTGAAGGCAAGGGGGTTAATGTGGCGCAGATACTGGTCGAGATCGAAAGGGAGCTTGCTGGCTCATCCGGCAACGAGAAAAACTGGAACAGCTCCCCGCTAACTGAACTTGTCGATCACATAATCAAAAACTTTCACACTCCTTTGAAGGAAGAAATGCCACGTCTTGCAAAGATGGCAGATAAGGTGGCGCGGGTGCACGGTGACAAAACTGATGTCGATCTTCAGCGGATTGCTACGATTGTCGGTTCGCTGTATCAAGAGCTTTCCAGTCACATGGAAAAGGAAGAACAAATTCTGTTCCCCATGATCAAAGAGGGGCGTGGAACCGCCTGCGCAGCACCGATTGCCGTAATGGAATCTGAGCACGACGAAGCGGGTGACCATCTGGAGCAGTTAAGAGCTTTGACGGAAGATTTTGTTGCACCCTCATACGCTTGTGCCACGTGGAAGGCGTTGTGGAGCGGATTGGCTGATCTCGAAGCTCAAATGCATGAGCATGTGCACCTGGAGAACAACATTCTCTTTCCGCGGGCTCTCGCGGGTGATTCATGAAACGTGATCCGTCACTTCGCGGGCTCTCGCGAGAACACAACGAAGGCCTCATTCAAGCTCGAAGGCTAAAACAGGCGGTTCACTTTCCGGCCGAAGTGCAAAGGGCAGTAATCCGATCTTATATCTGGTTTGCAGACCGCGAACTCCACAGTCACATGCTAGTGGAAGAGGAGTTGCTTAGAGCATGCAGGATGGCGTTGGAGGGTGAAGTCAGCCAGGGAACACTGCAACAGGCGGCGGTTCAACTAGGTGAGTACGAATATGCCATTCTTGAAGAACACGAGAAGCTAAAGTTTTACCGTGATCGTATGCTTCACGTCATTAGGTCTCGAGATCCCGAATCACTAAATGATATGCAATATTGTCTTAAAGGGGCGGGTCAATTGTTGCATGACCACATCAGGTTTGAAGAGAGGGTGGTATTCCCGTTTCTTGAAGATGAAATAGGCCAAACGCGGCTTGCTGACTTTACTCGAAATGCGGAGGTCAGTGCCGGCAGCCAAGCTCAGCTACTACTTAACGCGCCAAGCGTTTCCTGCTTTGTTGATGCTCCAGATGCGTCTGCGGCACATGAAGGTGAGCCTTGGTCATGGGGCGGCAGCGATATAAGCGCTTCTTTGCAATCGTGGCGCAATGGGCGTAAGCGCGAAGCGCACACGAGGCATGATTCGGATTCGCTGTTGATCGGAATCGCGGGCCAAGGTAAGGCTATGGTTGGTGTCGATGAGATTGATGTTCGTGCAGGTACGGCTGTGGCCATTCCTCGAGGAATCATGAGGGAAATAACATCAAGTGATAAAGGCTTCTCATTTCTTGAAGTAAGACGCGCGACGCCGACGGCAGGTATTCGCGTTTTGGCATTGGCGTTGATTTTCAGGGGCGATGAAATCCTTGTTCAGGTCGGATTCGATCGCGTTACAGGCCGCGAGTTCTTTCGGCCGGTAGGGGGGCAGATCGAGTTTGGGGAGACTGGAGAAGCGGCTCTGGTTAGAGAGTTTTTTGAGGAGCTGGGCGTTGAAATTACTGGCGTAAAACGTTGGGGCATCTTCGAAAACATTTTCACCTTTAACGGTGAACGCGGACATGAGATCTGTCAGATGTTTACTGCCGAATTTGTTGAAAGCTCAGAATATGACCGCAATGAATTTTTAGTTGATTGTGGTGAGCATGCCTTCAAGTGTGTGTGGCTTTCACTTTCACGGTTTAATAATGGCGAAGCTGATCTGGTTCCAAGTGGACTACTTGATTTTTTGAAGTCACGATTCTAGTTGCCTCTACTCCATAACTGTGAACTCGGCGATCAGGAGTGCAGTTGCCAGAGCGCCAACAAACATAGCGGCCCAAACTGAAGCGCGGCGATCTCCATTCTTGACAGCAATCAACGATGTGACAAACGCGCTAACGCCACCTACAAGAAAAACCACGCCAATTAAAAGCCTCATGATACTGGGGAGCCCCGTAACCAATGCATTTAGCGCGATCGACACGGCGATAGCACTGACAGCGACGACTGCTGACCATCTCGCAATGTTTCCCTTGGATGTGTCTACGAAATTTTCCAAACCCTAATGATACGCACCTAGATGCTTTTGCCCTCAGTATCAATTACGCGTCGTAAACCCAATATTCAGCAATATCTCTGGTAACTACAGCAAATTCATTGGCATTTTCTGAAGTAATTCCGTTGACGATCAAGCCTGCGCTAACGCCAAGATCCGGATAACAGATCACGAGCGATTCAAATCCGATGTCGCCGCCCGAATGCCCAAAAGCGGTGTAGTTGCCTTTTACCATTGGCTCCTCGCCAAAAATGCCAAGACCGTTGGCGTCGGGTTGTTTGCGGGCACCAGCGAACATCAACTTCCTCATCTTTTTTGGCAGGATCTTTCTGTTGAAGCAAAGGGCGTGACCCCACCTGGCAAGCTCGCCGGATGTCATCAGGGCCGCACCATCCGCCCAGCCGGCAGTACGCCATGCGCTTCCGTCGCCGTAGCTGGCTGACTGTTGGTCAACCATGTCGCTGTCGTATCCGTGTACATTGGTCTGGTGCGGGCCGTAGCCGTCATCAAGTTTCACCGACTTCAAGCGAAGTGGTTTAAAAAGCCTCGCGCGGATGTTTTCGAAAAGCGACACGCCAGTGGTGTTCTCAATGATTAGACCAAGAAGGTGATAATTGGTGTTGGAGTAGGAGTATCTGGAGCCGGGTTCGAAGCTACTTGCCGACGTGTTTGCAATACCTAGTGCGCCGTCGTGAGGAAAGGGGTGGTTAGGGCCGTCAGGATACGCTTCAAACTGTGAGCTGTTCAGGTAGTCGGGAACGCCGCTCGTGTGGTTCAGCAACATTCGCACTGTGATTCGATCAGCATTTGGCAATGAGGGGAACCAGCCGTTGATTGGTTGCTCTAGGCTGATCTTGCCTTCATTGACTAGCTGAAGTATTACCACGGCTACTAGGGTTTTCGAAGCGCTTGCGATCCTCAACCTTTGCTTCGTATTCAGCTTTCTTCTTGGTGACAACACTGCATTACCTGTTGCAATTGCCTCGGTTTCGCTGCCATCGGTAATAGC
>CAYTTD010000256.1:0-3700 GCA_964440595.1 uncultured Gaiellales bacterium | reverse complement strand
CCGGTAAAGTCGAATCAACGTATGCCAGTTGCGACGCGCCGAGTAGCGACACACCGTGTCCTCCCTGAAATACATGTACTACGACTCCGATGGCCGCGCCAATTGACAATACGTTAAGGACAATCGCCTTTAGCGCGAGCACGATCGACCTGAACGAGTACAACAGAACCATGAAGGTTCCAAACGCAATCCACAGCAGCATCCGCGGCCAGTTCTGTGACATCGCTGCAAAGTTGTCAACCTCTTCAGCCGCCTGCCCTCCGACCTTTAACCCGTCTGAACGCAGTTCCTCAGCGAGGCTCCTGCCTTTTGGACCACTCGAATACGATGTCTGGGGCATGGCCCTGAACAGCGTCTGATCTTCTGCGGTGCCCGCGATTGCCACCGAGGTGATCCCCGGCGTATCTCGCAGCGAATTCAACGTCTCACTCGTTTTGCTCCTGTCAGTTGTGTCAAGGATTATCCAGACGGGAGGAGTTGCAGCGACACCGAATTCCTTCTTCAGTAGTGCCTCTCCACTGCGGCTTGACGCATCCCGCGGAAGGATGTCAGTCCAGGGAACACTGAAAGTTGCACCTGGTAGGGATGATGCAAAGAGCAGCAGGATCATTGCACCGGTAACGAGTGCGAGTAGTGGTCGTTTCATGACGCCAAGTGCCAGTCGGGTCCATCTTGATGATTCAGCGCTGCCAACTGCAGCACCGATTGGTGGCTTGGTCGGAAGGATCTTCAGAGATTCAATGCGATGACCAAGAAGACCAAGGAGGGCCGGTAGAAAAATGGTTGCACAGATCACCGATACGCTTACCACGATAATTCCAGCCAGTGCCATGCTGCGCAGCATTGGGATTGGGAATGCAAACATGCCGGCGAGTCCGATTGCTACCGCGGCACCACTGACTGTCGTCGCGAATCCCGCCGTTCGTGCGGTGTGAATGGCAGCCTCAGTGACGGTAGCGCCGGCCGCCAGTTTTTCTCTGAACCTGGTCACTCCAAGAAGTGAGTAATCAATGCCAAGGCCAAGGCCAAGGAGGCTCGTGATGTTCAACACGTAGATCGAGAGCTCCGTAAAAGATGCACAGACTCTCAATAGCCCCAGGGTAAGAACCATCGACATGATGCCGATCACCAGCGGAATGACTGCGGCAACAACTGACCGGAAAACAAAAAGAAGTACAAGCAGAGCAACTGGAATGCCGATTGCCTCTGCTCGAATGAGATCCTTCTCAGTCATCCTGGTCACATCGCGAAATACCACTGGAGGCCCCGTGATAGCTGGTGATTTTAGGCCTGCCTCCCGTGCAAGGTCATCTATACGCTGAACCGGTTCCGTGACGTTCTCGGTCGTGTTGAAACTTACGAGAAATAGTGAGTGGGAAGCATCCTTTGACGGAACCGCTTTCGCCACGGAATCAACCTCGTCGATGGACGCGATCTGCTTCTTTACTTTGGCAATTTTCTCTTCGGCAGCCTTTGGATTCTCAGCCGCCATCAGAGCAATGCCGGTAACCGGTTGCCTGAACTCTTTGCTAACGGACTCTTTGACCTTCAGCGATTCGCTTTCAGGCGTGAAACCTCCTGAAGACAGAAGTGGGGCAAGTGAACTTGAAAAAATACCGGCCGCAATCGTCGCTACCGCAAACAGGATGATTACCTTCTTTGAGCCACCTTTTTGTTCACCGACATCCGACGTGGTTTTCATTCCAGACTCTGGTGCCAGCAGCCGTACCTGCTCAGTCGATGCATGCCGCTCATAGCCATTTGCATCAAGCAGCCGATTTGCATCCATGGTCACGAGGTGGCCTGTATCGATCTGAACAATCAGGTTTTCTGGATGTGCGTCATCAACGATTGTGCCTACAAAACCGTCGCCGCTTCTGATTACGCTTCCCGTGCCTATGGATGATGGTATGCGGCCGAAACTGCGTTCACGGCGTGCACGAGCAGCCGCAGAAACGGCAACCGCCAGTACGCAAACAGCCAAAATCAGCATAGGTAGATTCGCTCACGCCTTTCTCGTCCCGCGATCCGGACCCAGGTTGTCCGGTCGTCTACTGTTTATCGTGTGCGCGCGAATTAAAGGTTGCGCTCCAGCGATCGTTGCCTTTGTTCAGGCGCCCGCGGTGGATGTCACATTCATGAATCGAAACCGGACCATGCCAGCATTACGATAAACAGACGTCGTGCAATAACGGCCAGGTATTGGCCGGGGATCAGTAAAGTTCGTGGAGGTGCCAGGGTTTTGAGCTCAAGTGTAGGAGTTGATACCAGCGGGCAGCAGTTGTCCAGCGAGGTTGCTGAGGTCGCTGATTTTTCTGGCATCAGATACAGTCAGAGCTGGGAAGATCCGCGGTGTCTTGAAGAGGCATTAGAGCTCAATGACGATTCGCGTGTTCTGTCGATTGCAGCAGCGGGAGACAACAGTTTTGCGCTGTTGCTAATGGGTGCAGGCAATGTGGTAAGCATAGACCTGAGCCCTGCTCAATGCTTCCTTGTGGAATTGAAGGCTGCTGCAATAAGAGCTTTGGATCATGACGATTTTGTTGGATTTCTTGGGGTTTCTGACGTAACTCCCGACACTCGATTGTCGTTATACAACCGGGTCAGGGATGGCCTGACACCAGCGGCTGCGGATTGGTGGGATCAGAACCAAGGCATCTTGGCGGATGGAGTTATTCACGCGGGTAAGCTTGAAAACATGTGGAGGATTTTCCGTACCCGTGTGTCTCCACTGATGCACTCCCGCCGCACGGTTGCCTCAACTTTTGAACCACGTACTCGTGAACAGAGGCAGCGATTCTGGGATACAAAGTTCAATAACAGGCGCATGCGAGTGCTTGTTAGAAGTTTCTTCTCTGGACCTGTAATTGCGAGGCTTGGGCGTGATCCAGCGTTTTTTGAGCATGTTGAAATTAACGTTGGTCGGCATTACCTCGAGCGTACTCGCCATGTTGTTGTGAATCTCGACCCATCAACGAATCCGTTCTTTCAGTACGTGATGTTGGGCAGGTACACCGATCTATCAACAGGACACCCCTATCTGAACCCGGAGAATTACGATCTACTTAGAAGTCGGCTGGATCGCCTTGAGATTCACTGTGGAGAGCTTGAGAGATATCTTGCCGATT
The DNA here is from genome assembly GCA_964440595.1 of uncultured Gaiellales bacterium. Lineage (GTDB taxonomy): Bacteria > Actinomycetota > Thermoleophilia > Gaiellales > SKUG01 > CAYTTD01. The sequence goes on along the minus strand of CAYTTD010000256.1, from coordinate 572 downwards.
GTGGTCCCGGCAGCTTCGATGCCTTTAACCTAAGCGACATCTTTGAGTGGATGAGCGACGAACTTTACGAAAAGATGCTTGGAGCAATCGTCGCTTCTGCAAAACCCGGAGCACGATTAGCCTATTGGAACAATCTGGTTGAGCGTAAGCGACCCGAATCAATGGCCAACGTTTTGGCGGTTGACCCCTGGGAGTCTGCTCGGATCCATGATCTTGATCGGGCTTTTCTGTATCGTGGCTTTCAGGTTGAGACGGTGATGTGAACTATTTCTTCGTCTACTGATTACCAACAATCAGCTTGTCAGGGTGACGAAATACATCCAGGTCTACGTTACCTTCTATGCCGTCAACTCTTCCCTTGGATGTCTGTTGCCACCCCGTCCATGCATCCCAAGTGCCGGGTACGGAGGGACTGTTTGTCTCCCAGTGCGCCAGCCAAAGTGGATAGTCCTTTGCAATTCCCAGGTCATCCTGGACCTTGGTTTTCCAGAAGCTCGGTGACGTGTAGACAATCGGTTTGGTACCGGTCTCGGCAGCTACCGTATCGAGCCACGTGCGAGCCCAACGCGCCA
>CAYTTD010000255.1:0-3747 GCA_964440595.1 uncultured Gaiellales bacterium | reverse complement strand
GGTATATCTGCCACCATGCGTCCTGGTTGCTTTGGGGCTGCCGCGCTGTAAATGCGTAGGCTGGGTTTGGTACATTGGTATCACTAACGCCCCAGGCAGCCGGCAGTTCAGTGTTCTTGTAAGCTCTAATCCGTGGTGCCGGCGTGTCCGCATTCTTCACGATGTTGTTTATTTCGTTCTCTGACAGGTACCACCCTGAGGACGTGTCAGCGGAGTGTGCTTCAAGAGCGCTTCGGTAAGACTCGATTGCGCTGTCACCAGCTGCGTTGCCAACCGACTTTGCCTGCTTTTCACGTTGAGTGGCGATGCTGCCCATCGTTGACATCATTACGATGCCCATGATTATTGTAATGACAGCCAGAAGCACCGCGGCTGATGCCAACGATGTACCGGTCTCGTCATCCCAGCGGCGAACAGCACCAATATGTTGAGAGCGGTTTGTCACGAACTGCAGCCAATCGCATACTTGTACTCATAGTTTTGACGTGAGTTCAGCGAAACGGTTCCTGGCAGCGTCATCTTCGCCGCATCGTCATGCCCCTTGTAAACAGGTTCTATCACTATGGACAGATTGGTTATAAGGTCGCGTTCAAGATTGTTAAAGCCTCCATCCGGGGGAGCAATGTCTTTCGAAGCGCACGACGGGAAATCCGGATCAACCAGTGACTCGTTGTACCAGTAATGCCCGTATCCGTTGGGTCCCGCCACTCCCTGATTCATCAGTAAACGGTACTTGAATGGCATCTTGCCATCCTCATACCAGCGATCAAGCTTGTCGGTGTTCTTCTGCATTACCGTAGTTTGAGAAATCAAAGTGGCATTGGCTGGGCAGCTCTGCGTTGCGTCGTCATACGTTGTAATTTTCCTTATCAACTCGCCCGATTCGAAGTCCCAGTCGACACACTCAACTCCAGGATTGCTTCGGTCCACCTCGGCAACAAATTGCAGCCGGGTGCCGGTTGCTTTTTTGATGTCATGTACGTCAGGATCGCCCGTCGCTGGATTCAGGATGGCATCCTTCAGATCATCCAGGGAACGAATCTCATCGCTTTCTCTGCCGGGTGCCCGCGAAGCTCTCAAGTCGTCGGTCATCTGATCGATTGCCTGGGTCGCAATTCGTTGTGCCTGATAACGGTTGGATGCGCGACTGCCTGACGTAAACATGTTAACTACTACGCCGGTAATTATTCCACCGACTATCACAGACAACACTAGCGCAATGATCATTTCAACCAGCGTAAACCCGGTATCGGATCGCGTCTGGTTGGTGATGTTGCGTCGGTCACTCATCAACATTCCTTGCTTGCAAAGGCCGATTCAGGAAAGTCACTTGCAGGGGCATTGGAGATAATGCAAGACAATGACTCGTCGAATTCTGCCGCGCCACCTTTGCCCTTGAGTGTCATCACCTGGAAGGCATACTGACCGGCTTTGGGCTGATTCTCAACGTACACGATGATCGCTGTTGGTCGCGTAATCATCGCATCAACCTTTGCTGCTGCGGTTGCATTGGTCATCAGTGCGTTTGAAGTGAAGAACGGGATTAGCCCGCTCTGAACGGGCTCAGGAATCCGCCGCATGTATGGCCGCTTACCGTCGGCCGGAGACATGTTGTCTTCGAGCAACTCATTGCGTGGGCCTCGCAAAAATCGTTTGTGTGCGGTCTTGATCGGAGTAGTGTCAGTTTTTGTCGGTGCCGCGGGGTTGCCAGGCCACTCGGTCTCGGTTGGGCCGATCTTGGGGAACTCATTGCCGTGATCCGATCTGAATGCCTCCAGCGCATCGCGGTACTGATTGGCCGCAGCAATTGCCGACTTGTATTCAGCGGTTTTTCGCGACTTGCTGAAGGTCACGACAACAATTGACATCATGATCGTGATGATGATCATCACGACAAGAATCTCAATCAGCGAAAAGCCGGCCTCTCGCCTATTACGCCCGGATTCATCCGCGGCGAAACGCAAGCGCCGAATACCTGATTGCATGTTGGTGGGCGTATACATGCAGTCTCGTTTCGATCACAAATTTGCAGTTTGCCGAATGTGTATCGGCAGAATTTGCAATTTCCTTTAGCGCGGATTGGGGCTCTGCTGGCCCGGTGCCTCGACCAAAACGCCTGCGTCTATCCTTAGTACCCTGTCTGCGCGGCGCACCGTGCTGAACCGATGAGCAATGACAAGGGCAGTTCGGCCTCGCACAAGCTCGGTCATGCCCTGAGCAATTCTCTCCTCTGTTTCAACATCCACCGAGCTGGTGGCTTCGTCGAGAATCAGCAATGAAGGATCCGCCAGCAGAGACCTCGCGAAGCAGATCAGCTGTCGCTGGCCTGCGGAGAGCCTGCCACCACGCTCGCCAACCTGAGTGTCATAGCCATCAGAAAGTGATTCAATAAAATCATCGGCACCAACCGCTTTTGCCGCTGCTTTTACATCATCCATCGTTGCTCCGGGCCTTCCGTATCTGATGTTGGCGGCCACCGTGTCGTTGAACAGAAATCCTTCCTGGGGCACGATTCCAAGGTTCAGACGCAGCCACCTTGAATCTAGTTCCCGCAAATCATTGCCATCTAGCAGGATCTTTCCACTGGTTGGATCGTAGAACCGGGCAGCCAGTCTTGCGATGGTGCTCTTTCCTGCACCAGTAGGGCCGATCAGTGCGATCGTCTCTCCTGGTTTGGCGCTGAAACTCACATTGTGCAGCACCTCAACACCGTCTGCGCCGCCATAAGAGAAACACACATCCCGAAATTCAAGCTCACCGGCAACGCTGTTGAGCCTTCTTGCATCTGGACGATCAAGCACTGTTGGCTTCGTCTCCATGACCTCCATGACCTTCTCGAGCGCGGTAATGGCGCTCAAGAACTGGCTGAAGAACTGTGACAGTTGGAGCACTGGCTCAAATACGTTGCTGAGGTAGGTGAGGAAGGCAAAGAGAACTCCAACGGTTACGAGGTCTGCTTGAGCCAGAAAACCTCCGTACCACAGCACGATTACGGTACCAACGGTAGAAAGGAAGTCAACGCCTGGGAAGTAAGCTGCCGACATGTAGATGGTGTCCATGTTGGCTTTGCGGTATGAGGCCTGCGTCTGCTCAAACTGTTCTGCAGCGCGCCCCTCCGCGGCAAAAGACTGCACAACGCGCATGCCCGGGATCATCTCTGCAATAAATGCCGTTACTGCCGCCATGCGCTCGCGTGTCTGCCTGTAGGCCTTGACCGAAAAGTAGCGGTACAGGCCGGTAATGACAATAAGAAACGGCATGATTGTGTTGGTGGCCAGTGCGAGTCGCCAATCCAGTACGAAGAGAAAGACTTCGACCACCACTATGGTGACAATATTGCCAAATACGATGAATATGCCGTCTGTCACAAGCGTGCCAAGCGCTTCAACATCATTGGTGAGCCGGCTGATAACTGTGCCCGTCTTAAGTCGATGGAAGAAGTCGAGTCCCTGCCTTTGAATATGAGAAAACAGTTGTATTCGCAGGTCACCTAACGTGCGCTGTGCCCATATCGATGCCCGGTTAGCGACAGAAGAGATCAACAGGTCAGCCAGAACCACGACCATGGCGATGGAGAGCCAGAACACGATCGGGCTGATATCTGCCCTCTCGATTCCGCGGTCGATTGCATGTTTCAAAGTAAACGGAATCGCCGCCAGCGGGATGTTGGTCAAGAGCATCAGTGCAGCACTGAACCAGAACATCCTTCAATGTCTCATGGTGAGGGTCCATAGCCATTTGCACCTA
>CAYTTD010000254.1:0-3776 GCA_964440595.1 uncultured Gaiellales bacterium | reverse complement strand
AGACTCTTCACATATCGTCTGGAGCGTGACTCAAAGCCTGGGGCAATCGTCAATCCGGTTATTGCCTGGAAGAGTGACGAGACCGAGGTTGATGATGAAGGATGCCTTAGCCTTGGTGACCTGCGGGTGCCAGTCGAGCGTGCCGTTGCTGTGAAAGTCAAAGGATTTGATGTGGAGGGCAACGAGATCGTCATTGAACACGAGGGGTTTGCTGCTCGCGTTTTTCAACACGAGATTGACCATCTCGACGGCGTTCTCATGATTGACCGTGTATCAGATGACGATAGGCGTCGCGAGGCGCTTGCAATGCTAAGACCACGTGCTTGACGGAGTCGCATTTGCAGGTACTGCGCCTTTTGCGGCGCGAATTCTCGATCTGATCCTTGCCACAACCGACCATCCGTTCAGGCCGGTCCTGGTGGTATCACAGCCAGATCGTAGGTCCGGTCGTGGGCGAAAGATCACTCCTACCCCTGTTGCCCAGGTCGCCGCAAAAAACTCGCTTGAGCTGATACAGCCTGAAAACTATTCGTCACCTGAAGTCGCTGATGTTCTGCGCTCGCATGACGTTTCAACTGTGTTGGTTGCAGCGTATGGTCAGATTGTTAAGCCGGTGATGTTGGATCAGTTTGAGCACATTAATGTTCATGCTTCGGCGCTGCCCAGATGGCGTGGTGCGGCGCCGATTGAACGATCACTTATCAGCGGCGACTCGTCTACCGGTGTTTGCATCATGAAGATGGAGGCCGGGCTGGACACAGGCCCTGTTGGTGCTTCATGCATGTTCGACCTCGATCCACAAATTGACGCTGGCGCTGTTTATGAGAAATGCGCGATTGAGGCCACTGAGCTGCTTGCAAAAAGATTTGGATCTCCGATAGATCTTTCGGGCATTGACTGGATAGAGCAGCCCGAGTCTGGTGCGACATATGCATCAAAAATCACTGCTGGTGATCGACATCTTGATATTCATGGCGAGAGCTCGAGCGTAAACCACAATCGTGTGCGGGCGCTTTCACCTCATATTGGCGCATGGTTCGCTGCGGGTGGAAATCGTGTCACGGTTTGGAAGTCAACCGTTTGCGAACATCCGAATTTGCTTGCTGGGTGTCCTGGAGACATTGTGGTGTTTGACGCGTCAAGTGGGCGGGTTGGTTTGCGTTGTCTCGAAGGGGCAGTTGAATTGCTTGAAGTTCAACCAGCGGGTCGGAACAGAATGTCTGCAACTGCATGGATACGCGGACTTCGGGAGGTCCCGACGAAAGTTTCGATTTGAAGTCTGCAATTTCACCTGCCAGGCAGCTTGCGTTTAGGGTCTTGTTGCGTGTTCACAGGAATGATCAATGGCTGGATAGGGCTTTCGAGTCCGAGGTTGCCAGAGCCGTCAATCTTTCGCCGCGTGATCGAGCGGCTTCAAAGCGTATTGCATGGGGCGTTACGCGCAGCTTGTTACTGATTGACCACTTGATAACGCTTTCAACCAGGAATAAGCGTCAGATAAATCAACTTGATGATGAAGTACTTGTAGCGCTCCGAATCGGTGTCTGGGAGCTCGTCAACAATGATTCAGCCAAGCATCATGCGGCAGTGGATCAGGCCGTCAGAATCGCGAGAAAGAGTATTGGACATCGTGCTGTCGGTTTTGTGAATGGCGTTTTGAGAGGAGTTTAACGCTCGTTTGTGGATGAGCTCTCCTCAATCGACGATACATCATGCCATGGGTTTGCGCTAAGACACTCTTTGCCCCGTTGGGTTGTTGAGACCGTAGTGGAGGACTGGGGGCAAGATGGCTATGCAGAGCTGGCGGCGATGGACCAGGCAGCAGACAGCGGCGTCACCACAATGAGATTCAATCCTTTGAAATCGCTGGATCACCGTGGCGCTGAGGTTCCCCGGGAAACGGTTCATGACGGGAGAATGAGGAAGCTTGCGTCGCTTGTTGATGAAGCAGTTTTTATAGATGGAGCAACTGCACGTTCAAGTCATATGGTTGAGAGCGGTCTGCTCTTTCCTCAATCACTTGCGTCAATGCTGGTCGGGAGGGTCGCCAACCCCAAACCGGGTGACAGAGTGCTTGACATGTGCGCGGCGCCAGGGGGCAAAACGTCTCATCTTGCCGCACAGATGAACAACATTGGCGAACTGATCGCAAATGAACTTCATGAATCGAGAAGCCGATCGTTGTCAAAGGTACTCGATCGACTTGGAGTGACATGTGCGACCGTCACGGTTGGCGACGCGCGAAAAATTTCCCTTGGGAATGAGAGTCCCTTCGATTTGGTTCTGCTGGACGTACCATGTAGTGGCAGTGGTGTCATGGGTGCTCGTCCTGATATTCGATGGCGGATAAACCGTACATCGCTTGAAGGTTTGGTTGAGGTTCAGAGCGGTCTCCTCGATAACGCGATGAAACTGGTAAAACCTGGAGGAAGAGTTGTCTACTCAACCTGCAGCATCTTCAAGCGGGAAGGTGAGAACATTGTCGAAATGTTACGTGGTGGAGAAATAGCCGGAGCAGATCAGATAGAGCGGATATGTGAGGCCCGTACCTGGCCAAAACAGCACGGGACTGAGGGGTTCTACGTTGCCCAGATACAGACTGGAAAGTCAGCAGCCAGATGAATCCTTTGCTGGAAAGATTTGGCTCTCCATGGTTACCGCCTGAGACGATTTCAGTGCTCAGGATAAATCAGAACCCACTTGCAACCTGCGTGCTGGTGGCCGAGCGTGGCCGCTTTGCTGCTCGCCCGAACCCGGTTGTTGGTGCCACGATGGGGCAAGGTGTTGGTTGGCATGAAGCCTATGGCCATGCCCATGCTGAGCGAAATCTGCTGTCCAGTGCCACTGCTTTCAACGGGGATAACTGCATGTACGTGTCGCTTGAGCCATGCGCTCATGCCGGAAAACAACCACCTTGCACGGATCTTTTGTTGAATTCAGGTATCAGCAAAGTCGTATGGGCCGTAAATGACTCGAACCCTGAAACGGCATGTAGAGCAAGGCAGATTCTGGAGTCAGCGGGCACCACCTGTGATGAGGAACCAGACGAGCAGATCAAGGAGATTGCTAGTCGGCAGAACATTGGTTTTCATCTTTGGAACACAGAAGGACGACCGGCTGTACACGGAAAGTGGGCGATAAGCAGGAACCTGCGTGTATCAACAGGTGATCCCAATGACCGCTGGGTGTCCGGTGAGATCGCCAGGCAACTTGTCCATACCTGGCGTGCGGGTGCTGGTGCAATCATCGTGGGCGCTGGTACCGTTCTGGCTGACAACCCCGAGCTGACGGTGCGGATTTCAGATGCTTTTGACATGCAGAGTGCGCCTCTAAGAGTCGTCATGGACCGCCAACTTTCAATTCCTGAGGGATCAAGGTTGGTTCTCACTGCTTCGCCGGATATGCCCGTACTTGTGTTTACTTCGCCAGAATCAGAAAAATCCGAAAAAGCGCTAATGCTTGATGCTATTGCTGGTATCACCGTTGTTGGGTGCTCCAGCATCCTGGATTGTCTGAAATGCCTTGGTTCACTCGGCGTCCGTGACGTGTTACTGGAAAGTGGTCCGACGCTTGCCAGTGCCTTTTCTCAGGCCGGGCTGCTCGACACCATTTCCATCTTCAGGAGTGGCAAGACGTATGGCAATGACCTGCCAGGTTTTTCCGCAGACAGCTTTCTGGCAAAGGTAGTAGCTAATGGAAAATGGCTCCCGATTGACGGAGATGAGTATCTGATCCTGTAAGACTGATTGTCGGTTGCGGGTTTGATTATGCAACCG
>CAYTTD010000253.1:0-3788 GCA_964440595.1 uncultured Gaiellales bacterium | reverse complement strand
CGGCCGACCTACGTATGGGTACCAGTTGGAGCTCGGCGGCAGGTCAGTGAAGCTAAGCAGAAACCACATTGCCGCCAACAAAAAGACCAACGAGGGCACGGCAATCTGGCTCACGGCTCCCAAGATACGTGGACGCTGGAATCGCATCTGGAGCCCGTATCGCACAGACACCGTCATCGATTGGAACGGCAAAGGCTACTCAAGCACCATGCTGATGGAAGGAAATTGGCCAGGCAGGATGGACTCCACCAATTGCTACTGCGAAACGGGTTAGCATAGGATGCCAGTCATGCCCCAAGCCGACCAAGTTCGCACGATGTTTGACCGAATCTCAGGTCGCTACGACCTGATGAATCGCGTGATGACGCTGGGAATTGATGTCATCTGGCGTCGCAAGACAGTCGCATGGGCTCACGACCTCGTAGCAACCAACACGCACGTATCAAAGATGAAGGCACTGGACGTATGCTGCGGTACTGGCGACCTCACCTTCGCCCTTGCAGATAGCGGCATCGGGGAGGTCACGGGTATTGATTTCTCGGAGGGAATGTTGCAGGTTGCCCGTCGACGCCTGGCAGACAGAAGCCCAACGGATGCACGCGGCACCGATATTGAATTTGTCGGTGGCGACGCCATGGCACTGCCATTTCCTGATGATACTTTTGACATTGTGACGGTAGGTTTTGGCGTTAGAAATGTTGAGGACCTTGATGAAGCATTTCGCGAGATGCTCAGGGTCGCCAAGCCCGGCGGCGTCGTGTGTTGCCTTGAGGCAACCCGCCCTACAAATCGGGCTGCTGCCTGGTTTTATCGCTTCTGGTTCGACCAGGTAGTTCCGACTGTCGGCGGCATTATCGCGGGCGACAGGTCTGCATACCGCTACCTTCCCGAGTCGACCAAGAAGTTTCCCAAGCCGCAGGCACTTGTAGATCGACTCGTCTATTGCGGTTTTGAGCAGGTCAAGTGGAGAACCTTCTCAGGCGGTGTTGTCGGGCTACACGCGGCAACCAAGGGGCAAGAACGCATAGCTGATAGCAGAAGCAAAGAGGCATTGGTCACGAGCTGATGGGCAGCACTCTGATTGACAGCGAGAACAATGCAGATGCCAGAACAGCATTTGTCGACGCCGTCGATCAATCCATGCAACAGCTCCTGACGAATAGTGCGCGTGGTGGTACTGATGTCGTTGAAGCTGCGCTTGACGCAGTGTGCGCGGGCGGCAAACGCCTGCGCCCTCTACTCGTGTTGGCAGCAGACTGCAATAGCAATCCTGAAAGTGCAAACTGGAGACAGCTTGTCAGCGCTGCAACCGCAATTGAGATGGTTCACACCGCGACTTTGATTCATGACGATGTAATCGACCAATCAGCGTTGAGGCGAGGTGTGCCAACGGCATGGAAGAAGTACGACACCGCCATCGCAGTTGCTGCAGGTGACCTGCTGTTTGCACGCGCCTTCACTGCCCTGGTCGATCTTGAGAATCAACGGGGAGTTGAGCGTCAAAAGATCGTTGAATCGATTCGTATCCTTGCGCATGCAGGCAAAGGCCTTGCCGAGGGTGAAGCACTGCAGGCCAGCCAGCGATGGAACTTTACAGTCACCATCAATCAGTATCTTGAACGATGCCGTAGCAAGACCGGCATACTGTTCGGTGCTGCAACACGCATGGGCGCGCTGCACTCGAGGTTCTCAGCTCCTGAGCAGCTCGAGATATTCGAGCGCTGGGGGCTACAGATTGGAACTGCTTTTCAGATGGCAGATGATCTGCTTGACATCCTCCCGGAGAACCTCCAGGGCCAGGTAGGAAAGCCAGTTGGCGCCGATCTGGATAACGGGCACCTGACGCTTCCGGTTCTATATGCCAGAGATGCAATGGATGACTTCTCCGCCATCATCGAGTCTGCATGCATCAGTCGCTCTGTAACTCCAGATCAGAAGCAACAGGTCAACGACCTGCTCTTGCACAACGACATATTCACGAACGCCCGGGAGCTTGTAATAAATATGGTTGATCGCCAGGAGCTTCTTCTGGAGCACCTCTCAGAGACCGACCAGAGCTTTTCGCCCACGCTTATGCAACGGGCCGCGCGCATGTGCGTTGAACGCATGAGCTGACGGAAGCAGCTAGAAAATCCTCTGAATCAGTAACCTGTGATCCCCTGCGCCACTGCCATCGCCTTTGGTATCGCTCTGTGTGATCTTCAGGCGACGTATCAAGGTAGATGGCACGACCTCGATCTTTCCATCATTGACCACCAGCCAGCTGTTGTTGTTTCCTTGTGAAAACAGCTGCCCCTTGATGACCTCAGGCTCCGAATAGCCGTCGGTAACTGCAACTCCGCTCTGACCTGTCGTTGCGCGCACCAAGGTTATCTTCACCTCAGGCGGAGCTGGCGCGTCAACATAGACGGTTGCAAATCCAACGCAGACCACGCATACGCCGGCTATCACTGACGACCTCCAGGCTCCGCCCAGAGTCATCCTCCGACGCAGTCTCCACAAGACCAGCCACGACAAAACGACGACCAACGTACCAATCCACGGAAGCGAAACCAGGATCGAAGTTAGAACAAGCAACGTCAAGCCAATCCGACTTACTCGCGGGTAGGCAACGAACTCCAAGCGAAACCCAGACTTTCCCGAGCTTGTGACGGGAGACAGAACCAGCAACAGCATCGCGAAAAACATGATCGTCACCGATGGGTGAGCAAACAGAACATCGACACCTTCGAACAACAGCCCCTGGGGATTCACCAGAGCAAAGCCGTTTGCCTCCCTCAGTTCAACTTGTCGAAGAATCCCTTCGAGCCGCAATCCTCCAAGAATCGCAATAACGGCCATAGACACCGTAACAACCTGCGCGAACATCCCCCCAACCCGATCAACAACCTCGGCCGCGCTGCTGACCTTTGGTGCAGAACCGGTATTCATGTTGGAGCCCATGAATTTCTGATTCGACAGTCAATTGAAACTACCTGCGAATCCACTACGCAACAATCACCACTCAACCACCCGATACACAGATATACGTAGGGGATTCAGGGGGTCTTCATGACATCGGTGGCAACTAAAACTACTATTGGCCTGGCAGCTGCAGCGGGCGTTGGCACCTACCTTGGCCTGGTGTCAAATCGTATTGGCGACCCCAAGAGGTCTCCCGACGGTTCGCACTCTGGAATCGGCGGGCGAGAGTGGATGGCTCTGGGAGCATCCGGCATCGCCGCAGCAGGATGGGCGTTGATGAAGCACAGCGCCACCAGAAATCCCGCAACAGCTGTCATGGGAGCAGCCATGGTGGGCTTTGGATCTGGCTTCGCAGTGATGCCTATGACGCTGATGTTTGCCCGCAGCAACGGCGAGGTCAATGTCCACGGTTGAGTGGAGCTTAATGAAATCCTCGCAAAACTGGTGAATCTGGTGCCTCAACAGGGTAGGCTTGGTGGGTCCAAAAGAAGTTGACATTGCGCGCAACCAGATCGGGAGTGTTCATTACACATGAATGCCACAACAACACCTGCCAAAACAACAACGGATCCTGCACTTTTATCCGCAAGCTTTGACCCATACCTCGGCCCCATCGTTGAGAAGGTCGAGGCGGGCGAGCGGCTAAACGAAGAAGACGGCCTCCTGCTCATGGAGTCTGCGGATCTGATGACGTTGGGCGCACTTGCCAATGTAGTTCGAGACAGAGTGTGCGGAGATGATGTCTGGTTCAATCACAACAGACACATAAACCACACCAACATCTGCCGGATCAAGTGCAGATTCTGCGCATTTAGCCGCACAAG
>CAYTTD010000252.1:0-3795 GCA_964440595.1 uncultured Gaiellales bacterium | reverse complement strand
CGACTGGGTTTACGAGCGCGAGCTCATTGAAACCAACGCCGATGGCACAGTGCAAACTAATGACGACGGAGAGCCCATAAAGCTCGAAGACGGCGACGAGATGTATGACGCGAATGGTGAGCTCACGCACGCCACCGATGCACGCATCACCCACGAAAGTCTAGATAATGCAGACAATTTCGAACAGTTCATGGACGATTACGGCAGCTATATCGTCATGGCAGGAACAATCGCTGCCGGTATCGCATTAGCAGTTGCCACAGCAGGCACCGCCACACCCGGAGTCGTAGCGGCGATCGCAGCTGTGGGCGCTGGCTTGGCCACGACTCAGGCAGCCCGCACCTACGTCAATTACCGACAGGACGAAGCATCGGGGTGGGACCTCGCTCTCGATGTTGCAGGAGTCGTGGCATTCATGGTTCCAGGAGCCGGGGCATACGTCGGCGCTCGGGGCGTTGCCACGAGTACACGAGCGCTCGCGCTTGCCGATGAAGCAGCTGCGGCGGGGAACCTGGCAAGTGGAGCAGCTACTCCGGCTTCAGTCCTCTCCAGAACGCTGACACAAACGGGGAGGTTCCGGCAGACAGCACAGCGCGTCGGCAGAAGCATATTCGGCGAAACCATCGTCAACCCCAGGCCGATCGCAAACGCCACGCTGGCCCAGCGAGTCACCAGACAGACCGGAAATTTTGCTTGGCGCGCAGGCAATGCGGTGGAATCTGCCGGCGACGGATACGACCTGATCGAAATGGGGCAAGGGCTCCGCAATGGCAATTACCTGCAAGCCGCCATGGGCGCCGGTGGCTTCGGAGCAACTATCGGAGCGGGACGCGCTGCGCGTCTCCACTTCTCAGAAAGCACAGATCTCAGCTTCCGAAATTTCCTCACACCAACAAGTCGACTTACCCCTAACGCCGGCATTGATAATGCTGTGGCCGGCGCAAATGGCGCGCCTGTTGCCGGTGCCGAAACTGCCGGATCAATTATCGCCCCTGATCCTTCCGCAACCATCAATGGTCTCGGAGCTACCCCTGGAACTCCTGCATCGCCTCAGACGCTTGAAGCTGGTGGAGAAACTGGTCAACCCGGCAGAGTTCTCCTGAACCATCACGGTGTATACCGGGAAGGAGACCTGGTTTTCAAGCCTGAGCTTGGCGCTGTGGAGCATGTCGGGTCGGAGGTCGTGGGAGCCATCGCTGGAGATGCATTTATTGCAAGAACCACCATCGAGCCTAATGGCGACGCGGCTATTGCTGTAGTCCCAGGCACTGTTGATGGCACACGTACACGAGCCGACTATGTTGACACTCTTGAGCGGGCAGCCATCGAGCGAGGGGTCTCCCCGGCTGAGGCCCGGCGCCAGGCAGAGACAGATTTCGACACGGTCATGCTAACGAACTACGTACTGGCAAATCGGGATGCAGATTTTGTTCTCGATTCCGAGACGGGAGCCTTCGCCGCTATCGATCACGAGGCGATTGTCGAAGGCCAAACCAGCACATCACCGGTGATCGGAACCGATTATTGGGTCAGAAGAATGTATGAGGGAGAGGTTGTATCCTCCACTTCTGATACCTCAACCGTGTATCGAGTTCCGGTTTCACCTGAAGTGCGTGCGAGACTCGAGCACGTCGACGCAGCTCGCATCGACAGCGCATTCGAACATGCACGGGCGAATGGAGGCGCAGGTGGAGAATCTGCCGCAGCAGTATCGCCAGAATTCCAAAATGCCGTACACGATCGACTCAACTTTATTCGTGAACACGGATTCTTCGAACTTAGAATTCCTCGATCAAACGCAGCGCCCCGCTCACCAGTTGCGGGACCTGGCGCTACCGTCCACAATGGTGGGACATATATCGAACTTCCCCCTCGCGCAACGGCAATCCTGGATGGCGGAATCATCGTCAGGGGCGGCACACAGCTCAACGATCCGCATGGCCGCGAAATGACCATTGAAATCGCGGGAGTCAATGGAGAAAACGAACTCCTCGTCGGAGGCACTAATCAAGATGGGGAACTCTTCATAGAAAACGTCTCTGTCGGCTCAACACTCCTTGAACACAATCCCCACCTCCTGATTGGCGCACCGGTTACTCACCCAACATCCGACACTCCCGACGGTTGGGTCGTCACCGCAGTCGAACAACCAGGAACCTCCGGCGATGCAGGTGGAGCTGCGCAACTGCGACTCCTGAATGCTGCGAGTGGTCGATTTGAATTCATTGACGCGCCGTCACTCATTGAAGCCAACCCGTCGCTCATTCCACGCCGCACAGACGGAGCCACCGTCGACGTGGATGACTCAATTCGTCGTGGTGGGCGAGCCGAAGATCCGCAGAATGCTGAGTTGCTCGCAGCAAATGGTGGTCAAACGGGCCACCGCGATCACGATGCCAACAGTTCTGATGCGTCAGACAGTGACCCATCGCAACCAAACTCGCAACAAGGCGATGAACAACAAAGGGATCCCGACTCAAGCGACGCTGAACATGGTGATCCCGACGCAGAGGAGTCGGCCACCCCAGCGATTATTGAGGACCTTGATCATCTTGCATCCGATTTTGCACGTGCGTTCGACGGCGCCCCGACAAGTGCCTACTGGGGCACTGAGCCAATTCGTATCGCAACACTGACGACCAATCAGGTTGATATTGCAATGGAAGCAGTTCGCTCTGCTCCCTTCCGCCTGGTTGATGATATGAACTGCGCCGCCCGGGCAGCGCTTGGAGCTCACCGTGTCAACGTGGAGTTCGGTTCAGGTGTCAGCGGAGTGGGTGACGAGTTGTCGGCGGCTGTTGTCACTCAGGTCATGCGTAGTGGTGGGGAGCGGCTGGATGGTCGTTGGATCAACCATGCCGCTGTGGCGGTCGAAGGCCCTGATGGTCTGGTTGTTTTGGATCCATTGATAGCGTCCGATCCGTTGTCGATTGCCGACTGGCGAGCTCGCCTGGGAACCGATCTGCCTGCATACCAGGTCGATTCACCAATGCGTGGTGCCGACCCTGCAGGAATGCATGAGCGCCTCACGGCTTCCTGGGAAGCTGCGGAAACAACCGTCGGTGCCGCACATGACATTGCAGGTTTTGCAGGTGTTTCCACCCCCGTGTTCCTCACAGAAACGCGATGGGCGCGTTCAAGTAGTTCATTCGAAGATGCGTTGCGCGGGAGCGCCCGCGATGCGGACACTCAGATTGGTGCTCGTTTATTTGCTGCGTCTGATGCAGGTTCTGTGCCACAGGATGCCACGATTAGAGGTCATGTTGAAGCCAGTGGGCACCTTCGAAAAACGAGTGAAGTTCTCTCGCCTGAAGCTTCACAAGCTCGACTGGCGTTCAGACCCGAAGCCGGTGTTGCCTGGTCTCCCCCTGCAGGGTCAACCGTAACCACTCCTGCTGTTGGCAATGGTAGCGCCAAGCGGTATTGGATCGATGACCAGGGCCAGGCACATCGCCTCACCGCCCAAGGGCGGATCAACACTGCCGTCGAACCGATCCCCGTCACAGACATTCCTGCAGGCCCAGACACGGCATGGAGAGTGCCAAAATCATCATTCACCGACGAAATCATCACCCAGGTTCGAGCCGGAGAGCCGGTGCTCGAACACCTAGCGATGGAAGCACTCCGACACCCGGGCGCAGAATTATCGACGGTAAACGCGGGGCCCCCGCCCACCCGCGGGCTTCGAACAAACCTTGGCCGCACAATTGGATACAGTCCCAGCGGAACTGGGCTCACCCACATCGAAGTTCAACAACGACTGGTCGAAAACTGAGTCGAAAGCCGCCCTTGGGT
>CAYTTD010000251.1:0-3819 GCA_964440595.1 uncultured Gaiellales bacterium | reverse complement strand
ATGACTTTCGGACAACTGGAGCCAATTTTGACGCATTGAGAGCACTGGCGCAACAGGAAAATCCAGGAGTGACGGTCTCATCAGTCGCTGTAACGGGCGTGCCGCTCAGGGAAAGGGCAAAAAAGGTATGAAATCTTTTGTGATCTTTGGTTTTTCTGCTGTAGTCTGTGGGCACACACAAGTCACGGCCCGTTGAGGGATCATGAACTGTTTGGAGGTAGAGGTATGCATCTTGTAGTCAAGGGAAGAAATGCCGAGGTTACGGGACGCGTTCAGAGGTACGCTGAAAAGCGTTTTTCAAAGATAGTCAAACAACTCGATGAGGATTTGACGAGATTCGAACTCGAGATCATTGAGGAAGCAAATCCCCGCATCAAAGATAACCAGGTAGCTGAAGCAACCATCTGGACAGATGGTACTGCCTTGCGGGCAAGGGAAGCATCACACGATGTATTTGCTGCAATAGACCTGGTGTCAGACAAACTTGCGCGTCAAGTAAGGAAGTTCCGAGAGAAGCGAGTCAAGCAAAGGCATGGCGGGCCACACAACCACGATTTGTCAGCCTTTAAGGGAGCGCTGCAGGATACAGGTCAAACCGCATCCCCATCAAATGGAGTAAATGAAATGACAGATATCGAAAACATGAAGATCGTAAAGACCAAGCAGTTCAGACTCGGACCAATGACACCAGTCGAAGCGGCAGAGCAGATGTCACTGGTAGGGCATGATTTCTTCGTATTCGTCAATGCCGAGAACAACCAGACGTGTGTCTTGTACAAAAGGCATGATGGGGATCTTGGATTGATTGAACCGACGCTGGCAGATGTGGAGTAACTGAACGAATGGCTGAAAAGCGACCATGGTGGGAGCGGGCTCTCGCAGTAAGTGAACGTCGGCGCGTCCGAGCGTTGGTAGGTCGTGTATCCCGCATCAACGACTACGAGCCGGAATATGAGGGTATGCGGGATGACGAACTCGCTGGCTCCTACCAACGATTCAGGGATCGCTATGAGAATGGCGAGTCGCTTGATTCGATTCTTCCAGAGGCGTTCGCAGCCGTTCGAGAAGCCGGCAAGCGAGCTCTTGGTATGCGACATTTTGATGTCCAGATGGTTGGCGGTATGGCGTTGCACGAAGGCAGCGTCGCCGAGATGCTTACCGGTGAGGGCAAGACGCTGGTCGCTACTTTGCCGTTGTTCCTGAATGCAATACCAGGACATAACGTACACCTTGTTACCACCAACGACTACCTCGCCAAGCGAGACTCAGAGTGGATGCGCCCGGTGTATGAAGCACTCGGCATGAACGTTGGATTTCTCTACAACATGCAGCCGCAAAGCGAGAAGCATGCCGCATATTCATGCAACATCACTTACGGAACCAACAGCGAATTCGGCTTTGACTATCTCAGAGACAACATGGCTTACTCTCTTGACGAGTGCATGCAACGAGGCCATCACTTCGCGATCGTCGACGAAGCAGACTCGATCCTTATTGACGAGGCAAGAACGCCGCTAATCATCTCAGGTCAACCCGAAGAGGCCGCTGAGACCTACTTTCAATTTGCGCGAATAGTCTCGCGAATGAAAGAGGGGGAACACTTTGAGTTTGATGAGAAGATGCACACCGCCCACCCAACCGAAGAAGGCGTGGATTTCGCTGAGCGCGAGCTAGGTATTGAGAATCTATACCTGGCGGAGAACACCCAGCTGATAAACCATCTGATCCAGGCAATTCGTGCGCGTACGCTTTATAGACGAGACAAGGAGTATGTCGTGGTGCCCGGGGAAGACGGTGAGCCCGAGGTAAAGATAGTCGATGAACACACCGGACGAATCATGGAAGGCCGGCGCTGGAGTGAAGGTCTTCATCAGGCTGTAGAGGCAAAAGAAAACGTCAAGCCTCAAGAAGAAAACGTAACAGTTGCCTCGATAACGATTCAAAACTACTTCCGCCTGTACGACAAGCTGGCCGGCATGACGGGTACTGCGTCTACTGAGGCAGCCGAGTTGAAAGAGATCTATAACCTGGACGTTGTTGAGGTGCCGCCAAACAGACCTGTCGTACGGCTTGATCGCGACGATCGTATCTACCACACAGAATCCGGAAAATTCAAAGCAGTTGTCAATGACATCGAAGAGAAGCATCGAATTGGCCAGCCAGTTCTGGTCGGTACGATTGCTGTTGAAAAGAGCGAGAAGCTAAGCGCCATACTTACACGTAAAGGAATCCCTCACAACGTGCTGAACGCGAAGCAGCACGAAAAAGAGGCCGCGATCATTAAAGACGCTGGCAAGAAGGGTGCAGTAACAATTGCCACCAACATGGCAGGTCGCGGTATCGACATTGGCTTAGGGGAAGGAGTGCGAGAACTCGGCGGATTGTACGTACTTGGCACAGAGCGGCACGAGAGCAGACGTATAGATAACCAGCTACGGGGTCGTTCCGGCCGCCAGGGTGATCCGGGGGAGACTTGTTTTTACCTGTCAACGCAGGATGACCTTGTGCGTGTTTTCGCAGGAGATCGCATGGAGCGAATCATGTCGAGGCTTTACGTGGATGGAGACGACATTCCACTCGAAAACAAGATTCTTAGCAGGCAGATCAAAAATGCTCAGAAACGTGTTGAAGAGCGCAACTTTGTGATTCGAAAAAACGTTCTCAAGTACGACGACGTTTTGAACACCCAACGCCACGTGGTATATGAGGAACGACAAAACGTTTTGAGGGGCACTGATCTATCTCAGCAGGTGGATGCCTGGGTTCGCGAGGAAATAGAGCTAGCGGTTAACAACCACGCTCAATCCCCTTATCCAGATGACTGGGAAGCCAAGGAGCTGGCAATCGCAGCCAAGATGATCTATCCAGTTACGCTTGATCTTGAGGCGCTTTGTGCCGACGAGCATATGACTCGCGAGACCTTGATCGATCTTCTGCATGCGGACGCAATGAAGCTTTATGCCGCAAAGCAGGCGGATGTTGGCGAAGAGATTCTTCGTGGCGTTGAGCGGGTGATATTCCTGCAGGTGCTTGATACCAGGTGGCGCGAACACCTCGATAACATGGACTATCTCAGAGATGGAATCGGCCTGAGAGGATTGGCGCAGAAGGATCCGCTTGGTGAGTATCGCGCTGAGGGCTTCGAGATGTTCAATGAGATGCAGGGGGCAGTTCGTGGCGAGGTTGTGAGGTACCTCATGCACGTTGAGATTGAGCCCGAAGATTACAGAATTGAAGAACCTGCAGCCGCCGTTGAAGAAGACCCCGACGCGAACGGCTCGCATGTACAGGATGAAGCAGAAGCCACAATGCAGGCCATACGAAATCGGGCAGAGCGCAGAAGAATGAGTGGCGCATCAACCAATACTTTGCAGTACAGTTCCGCTGCAGACGGCGTAGCGACGGCGATGGATGAAATTGCCGAGGCTCCAGTTATTGTTCACCAGCGTAGCTCTGAAGACAAAGTGGGGCGCAACGAGCCATGCCCGTGTGGTTCAGGGAAAAAATATAAACAGTGCCATGGTCGATAAATGAGTGACGCACATCAGATAATCGAGTCGCAGACAGAGCAACTGCCCGAGATAGAAAAACAGCTTGGACTAATCAGAAGTCTGGTTGATCCTGAAGGTGTGACAGAGCGAATTGAGAGCCTGGAAGCCGAGATGAACCGTGAAGGGTTCTGGAACGACCAGGATTCTGCAGCAAAGGTCTCATCAGAACACACCCGCCTGAAACGGAGAATTGACGGACTCGAGCGATTAGAAGCCGAATACGAGGATCTGGTTACGCTTCTTGAGATGGCCAATGAGTCAGAGGGCG